>NZ_JBGFTU010000007.1:0-206899 GCF_041276425.1 Kineococcus halophytocola
GGACCCCGCGGGACCGCGCCCGCCGTCGGAGGGGATCAGCCCTTGCGGAACTGCACGACCGCCCAGGACAGCGGCGGCAGGACGACCGTGGCGAGCCCGTCGGTCACGGTGACGTCCTCCAGCGCGCGCAGGCCGACGGCCGAGTGGTCGCCCTCGAGGTTCGTCGTGTGCCGGTCCTGGCCCTCGGTGGCGGCCAGGACCTTCGCGGTGGCGACGCGGTCGACGTCGAACGCCCGCAGCGGAACCTCGACCGAGGCCGGCTGCTCCTGGTCGCGGTTGGCGAGGAACACCGTGAGGAACTCCTCGTCGTAGGTCGCCGAGGCGTCGACCACGTCGACGGCGTCGAACTTCGCCGTCTCGTACTTGTCCGACGTGGTGACGACCTGCAGGACGTCGCCCGTCGCGAGGCGGCGGACCTGCTCGAACGGGTGGGCGATGGTCTGCTTCCACGCCTCGCCGCCCGGTTCGCTGCGCAGCAGGCCGATGACGTTGACGAGCTGGGCCTGGGCGCCGATGTGGACGCGGTCGGCGTGGCGCAGCAGCGAGTTCAGCAGGGTGCCCACCACGACGGCGTCGGTGATGGAGTACTCGTCCTCGATGACGCGCGGGGCGACGTCCCACGGCTGCACGCCCGGGGCGTGGTGCGGCCGGGACTGGTACCAGACGTTCCACTCGTCGAAGCTGAGGTTGATCTTCTTGGTGTGCTTGCCCTTGGCGCGCACGGCGTCCGCGGTGGCCACGACCTGGTCGATGAACAGGTCCATGTCGACGGCGGAGGCCAGGAAGCTCGCCGCGTCCCCGTCGTGCTCCTGGTAGTAGGCGTGCAGGGAGACGTAGTCGACCGCGTGGTAGGACAGTTCCAGGACGGTCTGCTCCCAGTCGCCGAACGTCGGCATCGACCGGCTGGAGGATCCGACGGCGACGAGTTCGATGTCGGGGTCGATCGAGCGCATGGCCATGCCGGTCTCGGCGGCCAGGCGGCCGTACTCGGCGGCGGTCTTGTGCCCGGTCTGCCAGGGGCCGTCGAGCTCGTTGCCCAGGCACCAGAGCTTGATGTCGAACGGGTCCTTGGAGCCGTGGGCCTTGCGCAGGTCGGCGAACTTCGTCCCGGAGTCGAGGTTGCTGTACTCCAGCAGGTCGCAGGCCTCCTGCAGGCCGCGGGTGCCGAGGTTGACGGCCATCATGGTCTCGGTGCCGACCTTGCGGGCCCAGGAGTCGAACTCGGCCAGACCGAACTGGTTGGTCTCCACCGAGCGCCAGGCGCGGTCGATCCGGCGGGGGCGGTTCTCGCGCGGGCCGACGGAGTCCTCCCACTCGAACCCGGAGACGAAGTTGCCGCCGGGGTAGCGCACGACGGTCGGGCCGATCTCCTTGGTGAGTTCGAGGACGTCGGTGCGCAGACCGTCCTCGTCGGCGCTGGGGTGGTCCGGTTCGAAGATGCCGGTGTAGACGCAGCGGCCCATGTGCTCGACGAACGAGCCGAACAGCCGGCGAGGGACCGGACCCACGGTGAAGGCGGGGTCGAGAGCGAGACGGGCGGTGCGCACGGGGGGATCTCCTGGGGTCGCGTCACGTCGGTGTGCGGGGCGGGTCCTGCGGCGTCGCGTTCTTGCAACGTTGGAAGGCAGTCAACGCGAAAGCGGCACCGACGTCAAGGCGCCGGTGGCACAATGCGTCGATGCCCTCCTCACCCGTGCCGTCCCGCGCGACGCCGCGTCCCACGACGTTGCGGGACGTGGCCGAGGCCGCGGGGGTGTCGATCAAGACGGTCTCCAACGTCGTCAACGACCACCCGCACGTGCGGCCGGAGATGCGCGAGAAGGTCAAGGCCTTCATCGCCGAGCTCGACTACCGGCCCAACGGGATCGGCCGCCAGCTGCGGCAGGGCCGCACGGGCCTGGTGGCCCTGGCCCTGCCGGACCTGACCAGCCCGTACTACGGCGAGCTCGCCTCCACCCTGGTCGACGTGGCCCGCGAGCGGGGGCTGACGCTGCTGGTCGAGCAGACCGACGGCGACCTCGACCGCGAGCGCGAGGTCGCCACGGGCTTCCCGGTCCGGCTCGTCGACGGCCTGATCTTCGCCCCGCAGAGCCTGCCGGTGGACGAGTTCAAGCAGCGCCGGGACACCACGCCGGCCGTGCTCGTCGGGGAGTACGGCGAGGGGTCCGGCTTCGACCGGGTCACCATCGACTCCGTCGACCTCGGCGACCGCGCGGTGCGGCACCTGCTGGAGCGCGGGCGCCGGACGATCGCCTTCGTCGGGGACAAGCACCGGGACGCCGTCCGCCCGCCGGTCGTCGCCCAGCGGATCGAGGGGTACCGCCGGGCGCTGCGCCGGGCCCGGGTGCCGTTCGACCCCGAGCTCGTGCGGCCCCTGGCGGAGTGGACCCGCCGGGACGGGGCCGAGGGGGCCACCGCGCTGCTGCGGGACCGGCCCGACGTCGACGCGGTCTTCGCCGCCAACGACCTCATCGCCTTCGGCGTCGTGCACGCCCTGCGCGGCCTCGGCCTGCGCGTCCCGCAGGACGTCGCGGTCCTGGGCGTCGACGACGTCGAGCAGGCCCAGTACTCCGCGCCGACCCTGACCTCCGTCGCCCTGGACCGCTCGGAGATGGCCGAGATGGCGCTGCGGCTGCTCTCGGACCGCCTCGCCGGGTACGACGGCCCCGAACGGCTGCTGACGGTGACCGGGCGTCTCGTGGTCCGGGAGAGCACCGCGGGCTGACCGCGGGCGCCGGTGGCAGGCTGCCCCCGTGCGCGCAGTCCAGGTGGAACGGACCGGAGGGCCCGAGGTCCTCACCGTCGTCGACGTCCCCCCGCCCGTCCCCGGGCCCGGTGAGGTGCTCGTCGACGTGGTGGCCGCCGGGGTGAACTACATCGACACCTACCGGCGCAGCGGGGTGTACCCCCTGGACCTGCCGGCCGTCCTGGGCAGCGAGGGCGCCGGGCGCGTGGCCGCCCTGGGCCCCGGGGTCGAGGGGATCGCCCCCGGGCAGACCGTCGCGTGGAAGGAGGCGCCCGGCAGCTACGCCGAGCGGGTCCTCGTCCCGGCCGCCGAGGTCGTGCCCGTCCCCGACGGGGTGGACGCGCGCACCGCGGCGGCCGTCCTGCTGCAGGGGCTCACGGCGCACTACCTGGCCACCGACACCTACCCGGCGGGCCCGGGGACGTGGGCGCTCGTGCACGCCGGCGCCGGCGGGGTCGGCCTGCTGCTCACCCGGATCCTGAAGCTCAAGGGCGCCCACGTCCTGACCACCGTGTCCACCCCGGCCAAGGCCGAGCTGTCCCGGGCCGCCGGCGCCGAGGAGGTGGTCGGTTACGCCGAGGCGGCCGGGCGCGCCCGGGAGCTCACCGGCGGTCGCGGGGTCGACGTCGTCTACGACGGCGTCGGCGCGGACACCTTCGAGGCCGGTCTGACCGCCCTGCGCCCGCGCGGGCTCATGGCCCTGTTCGGCGGGTCCAGCGGCCAGGTCCCGCCCTTCGACGTCCAGCGCCTCAACGCGCTCGGGTCGTTGTTCCTGACCCGCCCGAGCCTGGGGGCCTACACGCGGACCCGGGCCGAGCTCCTGTCGCGGGCCGGGGAGCTGTTCGGGTGGATCGCGGCGGGCGAGCTCGACGTCCGGGTCGGCGGCACGTACCCGCTGGCGCAGGCGCGCCGGGCCCACGAGGACCTGCAGGGGCGCCGGACGACGGGCAAGCTCCTGCTGCTGCCCTGAACCCCCGGGTCAGTCGACGAGGCCGGACAGGACGCAGAACTCGTTGCCCTCGGGGTCGGCGAGCACCGTCCACGACACGTCCGGTCCCTGGCCGACGTCGGCGGGCCGGGCCCCGGCCCGCAGCGCGTTCGACAGCACCCGCTCGCGCCCCCGGCCGGACCGCGTCGCGCGCACGTCCAGGTGCCAGCGGTTCTTCCTCGCGTGCGGGGTGGGGGAGGCGACGAACTCCAGGAACGGGCCGCTCGCCCCCCGCAGCTGCGCCACTCGGGAGTCGCCGCGCTGCAACGTCATCCCCGCCAGCGGGGCCCAGAAACCCGCCAGGGCCCCGGGATCGGCTGCGAGGTGGACGACGGCGGCGACCCGCCCGGTCCCGTCGTACTCCGGCCGCGGGTCCAGGACGCAGAACTCGTTGCCCTCGGGGTCGGCCAGCACCACCCACGGCACCTCGCCCTGACCGACGTCGGCGTGCCGGGCACCGGCGTCCAGGAGGAACTCCACCGTCTCGCGCTGGTCGGCGGGGGAGGCGGAGTCCAGGTCCAGGTGCACCCGCTGGGGGTCGCGCCCGGGCTCCTTGCGCCGGCCCCCGGGGACGAACACCAGCTCGATGCCGGGTTCGCCCTCCGGGGGGACGACGTCGGTCTCGTGGGCGTCGGTGTAGCCCATCCGCCAGTCCAGCGCGCGCCGCCACCAGTGCGCCAGCGCCGTCGGGTCGGCGGCGTCGACCACGACGTTCACGAGGCGGCTGTCCACCGGTCGGCTGTCCACGGCCGGAGGCTACCGGGACGGGCGCGTCAGGAGTCCCCGCGACCGGTCTCGCGCTGCAGCTCGTCGATCAGCTCCGAGGCCCGGGCCTTGTCGAGGTCCTCGGGCAGCTCCCGGCCGGCCTCGCGCGCCAGCGTCTGCAGGTAGCTGCGCTGCGGACCGGTCATGGGCTCGTCCCCGGTGACCCAGGTCTCGGGGTCCTTCTCGGCGTTCTGGGTGGGGTCCTGCCGGTCCTGGTCGGGCGCCTGTTCGCTCATCCGGCGACCGTACGGCCCGTTCGAACGGAGCGCGCGTCGGCGCGACCGGCCCCGGCTCCCGGGGTGGGCGGCCCCCTAGACTCGCCCGCATGACCCACGTCCTGTCCGCGGTGGCCTGGCCCTACGCCAACGGCCCCCGCCACATCGGCCACGTCGCCGGCTTCGGCGTCCCCTCCGACGTGTTCAGCCGGTACATGCGGATGGCGGGTCACGACGTCCTCATGGTCTCGGGCACCGACGAGCACGGGACGCCGATCCTCGTGCAGGCCGAGCAGGAGGGGGTGAGCCCGCAGGCGCTGGCCGACCGGTACAACCGCGTCATCACCGAGGACCTGCAGGGCCTGGGGCTGTCCTACGACCTGTTCACCCGGACCACCACGGCGAACCACTACGCGGTGGTCCAGGAGATGTTCCGCACGGTCCACCGGAACGGGTACATGGTCGCGCGCAAGGGGATGGGCGCGATCTCCCCGTCCACCGGCCGCACCCTGCCCGACCGCTACGTCGAGGGCACCTGCCCGATCTGCGGGTACGACGGCGCCCGCGGGGACCAGTGCGACAACTGCGGCAACCAGCTCGACGCCATCGAGCTGAAGAACCCCCGCAGCCGCGTCAACGGCGAGACCCCGGCGTTCGTGGAGACCGAGCACTTCTACCTCGACCTGCCCGCCGTGGCCGACGCGCTCGGCTCCTGGTTGCAGGCGCGGGGGGAGACCGGCCGCTGGCGGCCGAACGTCCTGAACTTCTCCAAGAACCTCCTGGAGGACATGAAGCCGCGGGCCATGACGCGCGACATCGACTGGGGCATCCCCGTCCCGCTCGCGGGCTGGGAGGAGAACCCGGCCAAGCGGCTGTACGTGTGGTTCGACGCCGTCATCGGGTACCTGTCGGCCTCGGTGGAGTGGGCGCGGCGTTCCGGCGACGACGAGGCCTGGCGCGCGTGGTGGACCGACCCGTCCGCGGAGTCGTACTACTTCATGGGCAAGGACAACATCACGTTCCACTCCCAGATCTGGCCCGCCGAACTGCTCGCCCACGACGGCCTGGGCTCCCGCGGCGGGTCGCCGGGCGGGTTCGGGAACCTCAACCTGCCCACCGAGGTCGTGGCCAGCGAGTTCCTCACGATGGAGGGCAGGCAGTTCTCCTCCAGCCGCGGGGTCGTCATCTACGTGCGCGACGTCCTGGCGCGCTACCAGCCGGACGCGCTGCGGTACTTCATCTCCGCGGCCGGCCCGGAGAACAACGACTCCGACTTCACCTGGCAGGAGTTCGCCACCCGCACCACGAGCGAACTGGTCGCCGGCTGGGGCAACCTCGTCAACCGGACGGCCTCGCTCATCGCCAAGAACGTCGGCGAGATCCCGGCCGCCGGGGAGCTGACCGACGCCGACCGGGCGCTGCTGGGCACGACCCGGGCCGGGTTCGGTGCCGTGGGCGACCTCATCGAGCACCACCGTCAGCGCGCCGGGCTCGGGGAGGCCATGCGGGTCGTCGGGGAGGTCAACAAGTACCTCACCGGCCAGGAACCCTGGAAGATCAAGAACTCCGACCCCGAGCGGATGCGGACCGTCCTGCACGTGACGGCCCAGGCGGTCTCGGACTGCCGGACGCTGCTGTCGCCGTACCTGCCGCACTCGGCGCAGAAGGTCCACGAGGCCTTCGGCGGCACGGGCACCGTCTCGCCGCTGCCGGAGCTGCGGGAGGTCACCGACCTCGACGACGGCCGGCCGTACCCGATCCTCACGGGCGAGTACCGGCGCGGGTCGGGCGACGGCGCGACCCTGCCGGCCTGGGGATCGAGCCCGATCGTGCCGGGGACCCCCGTCGCCGCGCCGACGCCGATCTTCACCAAGCTCGACGTCGCCGCGGTCGTCGAGGAGGAACTCGCGCGGCTGCAGCAGTGACGGGGCGCGGCGGCGAGCGCCCGCCCGCACCCGAACCGCTGGCCGTCCCGGTCGCCGACAACCACACCCACCTCGACTCCGAGACCGAGGCGGACGTCGAGGCGCTGCTGGCGGCCGCGACGGCGGCGGGCGTGCCGCGCAGCGTGCAGATCGGCTGCGACCTGCCCGCCGCGCGGTGGACGGTCGCGGCCCTGGACCGGTACCCGCAACTGCTCGGCGGCGTCGCGCTGCACCCCAACGAGGTGCCCGACCTGGTGGCGGCGGGGGAGTACGAGGCCGCCCTGGCCGAGATCGCCGACCTCGCCCGGCACCCGCGGGTGCGGGTGGTGGGCGAGACCGGCCTGGACCACTTCCGCACCCCGCCGGAGCAGTGGCACCTGCAGGAGGAGTCCTTCCGCGCGCACATCGCGCTGGCCAAGGAGCTCGACCTCGCGCTGCAGATCCACGACCGGGACGCCCACGAGGACGTCCTGCGCGTGCTGGCGCAGGAGGGCGCCCCGGAGCGGACGGTCTTCCACTGCTTCTCCGGGGACGCGGCCATGGCCCGCGTGTGCGCCGACGCCGGCTACTTCCTGTCCTTCGCCGGCACGGTGACGTTCAAGAACGCCGCCGGCTTGCGCGAGGCGCTGCGCCTCACCCCGCGGGACCGGGTCATGGTCGAGACCGACGCGCCCTACCTGACCCCCGTGCCGCACCGGGGCCGGCCGAACGCCGGGTACCTCGTGCCCCTGACCGTCCGCGCGATGGCGGACGTGCTGGGGGCGGACCTGGACGAGCTGTGCGCGACGATCGCGGCGACGACGGAGCGCGTCTACGGCCCGTGGTGATGCCCGGGTGACCTTCGTCACGGCCCGGGCGGGCCGGTCCGCACCCGATCGGCGCAGCGGGTGCAGATCCGCCCGGGTGGTGCCTCGCCGGGCGTGGTCGCGGCGGTTCAGGGATCACAGCGGTTTGTCGAAGGGGTCTCGGAGCGGTTACGGTCCGCTCCAGTCGGCCGGATCGAGGTGGCCGGACCACACGCCGCGCCCGGGGACGGGGGTCCCTCCGAGGTGCGCTCGCGTCCAGACCTCGTGCCCGGGCCCATCGTCGAAGGACCTCTCGTGCCGTTCCCCCTGGTCTCCGCCGTCCGCTCCACCTCCCGCACGGTCCGGCTCGTCGCGGGCGGCACCTGCCTCGCGGCCGTGGTCGGCGGGACGGTCGCGTTCACCGCGCTGGACAAGGACGTCGTCATCGACGCCGACGGGCAGCGCACCCAGGCCAGCGCCTTCGGCGGCACCGTCGGCGACGTCCTCGCCGGAGAGGGCATCACCGTCGGCGAGCACGACATCGTGGCCCCCGCCCCGAGCACGGACCTGCAGGACGGGCAGACCATCGTCGTCCGCTACGGCCGCCAGCTCACCCTCACCGTCGACGGGGAGACCACGACCTACTGGACGACCGCGCAGACCGTCGACGCGGCCCTGGCCGACCTCGACGTGCGCGCCGACGGCGCCAAGCTGTCCGCCTCCCGCTCCGAACCCCTGGGCCGGCAGGGCCTGGCCCTGGACGTCACCACGCCCAAGGACGTGACCCTCGTCGCCGACGGCCAGACGCGCCAGCTCACCAGCACCGCCGCCGACGTGGACGGCCTGCTCGCCGAGGCCGGCGTCACGATGCGCCCGGGCGACGAGATGTCCACCGCCGGCGCCGACCGCCTCGCCCCGGGCCTGAGCGTCACCGTCGTGCGCGTCGACCGCTCCACCAGCACCGAGACCGTGGCGATCCCGCACGGCAGCCGCACCGAGAAGACCGACCAGCTCTTCACCGGGGAGCGGAAGGTCCTCACCGCCGGGGTCGACGGGTCCAAGACGGTCACGTACGCCGACCTGTTCCGCGACGGCGTGCGCGCCGAGCACACCGCGACCGGCGAGGTCGTCGACACCGCGCCCGTCGAGGAGGTCGTCCAGGTCGGGACCAAGGCCAAGCCCGCCCCCGCACCCGCCCCGGCACCCGCCCCCCGCAGCGGTGGCAGTGGTGGTGGCGGCGGGTCCGTCGGCGGTGGCGTGGACTCCCTGAACTGGGCGGCCCTGGCCCGCTGCGAGTCCGGCGGCAACCCCTCGATCGTCTCGGCCAGCGGCAAGTACCACGGCCTGTACCAGTTCTCCGTGCAGACCTGGCGCGCGGTCGGCGGCTCCGGCCTGCCGAGCCAGGCCTCGGCTTCCGAGCAGACCTACCGCGCCAAGCTGCTGTACCAGCGCGCCGGTGCCGGACAATGGCCCGTGTGCGGCAAGAACCTCTGACCAGTTCCCTCCTGTCGGCCCGCGACGTCCGGGAGCTGGCCGACAGGCTCGGCGTCCGCCCGACGAAGCAGCTCGGGCAGAACTTCGTCGTCGACGCCAACACGGTGCGCCGCATCGTCCGGGTCGCCGACCTCACCGCCACCGACGTGGTGGTCGAGGTCGGCCCCGGGCTCGGCTCGCTGACCCTGGCCCTGCTGGAGGTGGCCGACCGCGTCGTCGCCGTCGAGATCGACCCGGTGCTCGCCGCGGAGCTGCCCACCACCGTCCGCGAGCGGGCCCGGCCCGGCACCTCGTTCGACGTGGTGATCGCCGACGCGGTGCAGGTCGAGGAGCTGCCCGGCCCGGCGCCGACGGCGCTCGTGGCCAACCTGCCCTACAACGTCGCCGTCCCCGTCCTGCTGAGCATGTTCCAGCGGTTCGACTCGCTGCGGCACGGCGTCGTCATGGTGCAGTCGGAGGTCGCCGACCGGCTCGTGGCCGGGCCGGGCAGCCGCACCTACGGCGTCCCCAGCGTCAAGACCGCCTGGTACGCGCAGGCCCGCCGGGCCGGGGCCGTCCCCCCGCCGGTCTTCTGGCCGGTGCCGCGCGTGGACTCCGGTCTCGTCGCCTTCACCCGCCGCCCGGCACCGCCCACGACCGCGACGCGCGAGCAGGTCTTCGCCGTCGTCGACGCCGCCTTCGCCCAGCGCCGCAAGACGTTGCGGGCGGCCCTGGCGACGTGGGCGGGCTCCCCGGCCCGGGCCGAGGAGGTCCTGCGCGCCGCCGGCGTCGACCCGCAGGCGCGCGGGGAGCAGCTCACCGTGGCCGACTTCGCCCGGATCGCCGAGGCCGCTGCGGCCTCCTGAGGCGACCGCCTAGGGTCGGTCCCCGTGTCCGAGAACCGCCCCGCCGTCACCGCGCGCGCCCCCGCCAAGGTCAACCTGCTGCTGCAGGTCGGTCCCGTCCGCGACGACGGCTTCCACGACCTCGTGACGGTGTTCCAGGCCGTGTCCCTGCACGAGGACGTCACGGTCACCCCGGCGGCGGACTGGGGCGTCTCGGTGGAGGGCGCGGGCGGCACCGACGTCTCCGGCGTGCCCCTGGACGGCTCGAACCTGGCCCTGCGCGCCGCGCGCCTGCTCGCCGGGCGGGCCGGGGTGGACGAGCCCGTCCACCTGCACGTGCGCAAGGAGGTCCCCGTGGCGGGGGGCATGGCCGGGGGGTCGGCCGACGCCGCCGCCGCTCTCGTGGCCTGCGACGCGCTGTGGGGGCTGCACACCGGCCTGGACGGGCTGGCGGCCCTGGGCGCCGAACTCGGGTCCGACGTCCCCTTCGGCCTGCACGGGCGCACCGCCGTGGGCACCGGCCGCGGCGAGCAGCTCGTGCCCGTCCTGACCCGCGGGTCCTTCCACTGGGTCTTCGTCCTGGACCCCGCCGGGCTCTCCACGCCCCGCGTCTTCGCCGAGTGCGACCGCCGCCGCGGACCGGGCTGGACCGATCCGGGGGCCGACGGGCGGCTGGAGGCCGTCGAGGCGGCGCTGCGCGGGGGCAGCGCCGAGGCCCTCGCCGCGGCGCTGTCCAACGACCTCGCCGAGGCGGCCTGCGCCCTCGCTCCACACCTGACCCGCACGCTGGCCGCCGGCCGGGACGCGGGTGCCCTCGGCGCCGTGGTCTCGGGGTCCGGGCCGACCGTGGCGCTCCTCACCGACTCGGCCGCCGCCGCGCGCGACGTCGTCGCCGCGCTGACCCCGGAGGTGGGGGAGGGGCGGCTCCGGACGGCGTCGGGCCCCGTCGTCGGCGCGCGCGTCCTGGAGGCCGTCGCCTAGGTGTACCTGGCCATCACGTCGGTGACAGGCGGCTGATCGGGGGCAGGTCACCGAGTGCGGCGCCGGCCGCGGTGTCGCACCCACCGGTGTCACCACGTGGGGGGAGGCGTGGGTGTCCCGTCGCGGTCGCCCCGGCGACGTCCTGGGGACACCCACGGCTCGCTCCACGACCTCGCGGTGCTCGCGGACGACGTGGTGCCGGCCCCACCGCTGTTCCGGTCCCACCGCCACCCCGTTCCCGGCGCGCGGTCGACACCGTCCACACCCCGCAGGACTCGCCGCGGTGCGCGCGGTCCGTCAGGCGACGAGCTCGGACAGCTCCAGCCAGCGCTCCTCCAGGGTGGCGACCTCGGCCTCCAGCTCCTTCAGCCTCCCGTCGAGCTCCATCGTCCCGGCGTAGTCGGCCGGGTCGGCGGCGGCCATCCGCTCGTGCAGCGTCGCGATCTGGCCGCTCAGCTTCTCCAGGCGCCGCTCGGCGGAGGTCATCTCCTTCTGTGCCGCGCGCAGCTCGGCGCCGCTGAGGCCGGTCTCGGGCTCGGGGGCCGGCGCCGGGCGCGAGCCGGTCGTCGACGCACCCACCCCGTCCTGGCGCAGCCGCAGGTACTCCTCGAACCCGCCCGGCAGGTGCCGCAGCCGGCCCCCGAGCACGGCGTACTGCTGGTCGGTGACGCGGTCGACGAAGTACCGGTCGTGGGAGACCACGATCAGCGTCCCGGGCCAGGTGTCCAGGACGTCCTCCATCGCGGCGAGCATGTCGACGTCGAGGTCGTTGGTCGGCTCGTCGAGGATGAGGACGTTCGGCTCCGACAGCAGCACCAGCAGCAGGTGCAGGCGGCGGGCCTGGCCGCCGGACAGGTCCCCGACGCGGGCGGACAGGTGCTCGCGGGCGAAGCCGAGCCGTTCCAGGAGCTGGGCCGGGGTCATCTCCTTGCCGTCGACGGAGAACGTCGTCTGCGTGCGGGCCAGCACCTCCCGGACGCGGTCGCCGGCGATCTCGGCGAGCTCGCGGAACTGCTGGTCCAGGATGCCGATGCGCACGGTCGAGCCGGTCTTGACCCGCCCCGACGTCGGCTGGCGCAGCCCCGCGACCAGGGACAGCAGCGTGGACTTGCCCGAGCCGTTGGCCCCGAGGATCCCCGTGCGCTCGCCCGGGGCGATGCGCCACTCGACGTCGCGCAGGACGTCCTTCTCCCCGAAGGAGACCGACACGTCCAACAGGTCCACGACGTCCTTGCCCAGGCGCGCCGTGGCCAGCCGGGACAGCTGCACGCGGTCCCGGGGCGGGGGGACGTCGGCGATGAGGGCGTTGGCCGCCTCGATGCGGAACTTCGGCTTCGACGTGCGGGCCGGGGCGCCGCGGCGCAGCCAGGCCAGCTCCTTCGTCATGAGGTTCTGCCGCTTGGCCTCGGCCGAGGCGGCCTGCCGGTCGCGTTCGACGCGCTGCAGGACGTAGGCCGCGTACCCGCCCTCGAAGGGTTCGACGATCCGGTCGTGCACCTCCCACGTCGTCGTGCAGACCTCGTCGAGGAACCAGCGGTCGTGGGTGACGACGAGCAGCGCACCGTCGTTCGCCGCCCAGCGGGTCTTCAGGTGCCCGGCCAGCCAGGCGATGCCCTCGACGTCGAGGTGGTTGGTGGGCTCGTCCAGCAGCAGCACGTCCCAGTCCCCGACGAGGACGCCCGCCAGCGCCACCCGGCGGCGCTGCCCGCCGGACAGGTCGCCCACGCGCGCGTCCCAGGCGATGTCGGCGACCAAGCCGGCGATGACGTCGCGGACCTTGGGGTCGCCGGCCCAGACGTGCTCGTCGGTCTCCCCGACGACGCTGTGGCCCACGGTGGCCTGCGGGTCCAGGCCGTCGGCCTGGTCCAGCACCCCGACGCGGACCCCGCCGCGGCGCGTCACCCGTCCGGCGTCGGGGGTCTGGCGGCCCGACAGGAGACCGAGGAGGCTGGACTTGCCGTCGCCGTTGCGGCCAACGACGCCGATGCGGTCCCCCTCGTCGACGCCGAGGGTGAGGGAGTCGAAGACGACGCGGGTGGGGTGTTCGAGACGGAGCGCTTCGCCGCCGAGCAGGTGTGCCACGCCTCCAGGGTAGGCGTCTGAACGGTCCGATCACTCATCGTGATCTTGTATGAGCATTGCGTCGAACGGGTGACGCCATCCGGTGCATTCCTGCAGGGCGACCGTCACGGACGCTGCCACCCCTTGCGTCATTCGGGTGGCCTTCCCCTACTGTGTGCCACGCACCGCAGGTCCCGTGGGGGCGGGTACCGCGGTGTCGCCGCCGGTGACCGGTGGGCGACGCACGAGTCCAGGGGGGACTTTGAGCATCAGTGACGTGCCCGGGGCCAGAACGGCTCCCGGGGAGATCGACGACCAGTTGCTCGGCACCTCGCCAGCGGACGAGACCGCCGACGCCGTGCGCCGCGAACGTCTGCTCGTCCCCCGCCAGCGCGGCAGCCTCGGCCTGGCCGAGCGCACCCCGGCGTGGCAGCGCACCTACGTCCAGAAGATCGTCGCGACGGACGCCGTGTCCGCCGCCCTGGCCGCCTTCGTGGGCTTCTTCGCCCGCTTCAACGAGGCGCCCGCCGACCTGACCCTCACCTCCGGCCGCGCCGTCGTGGCCTGCGCCGTGCTGCTGCCCGTGCTGTGGGTCGTGGCGATGGGGGCGCTGCGGACCTACGAGCCGCGGTTCCTGGGGGTCGGCTCGGAGGAGTTCCACCGCGTCCTGACCGCCGGCCTGGCCGTGGTGGCCCTCGTGGGGACCAGTTCGTGGGCCTTCGGCCTGGAGATCGCCCGCGGCTACGTCGTGGTCGCCTTCCCGATCGCCATCCTGCTGACCCTCATCGGCCGGTACGCGCTGCGCCAGCAGCTGCACGCCCGCCGCACCCGGGGCGAGGCCGGGCAGACCGTCGTGGCCGTCGGGCACCGCGCGGCGGTCGCCGGCATGGCCCGCCAGCTGCACCGCGCCAGCTACCACGGCATGCGGATCGTCGGGGCCTGCGTCCCGGGCGGTCGCGGCAGCGAGGACGACGACGCCGAGCTGCGCGAGCTGGGCATCCCGGTCATCGGTAGCCTGGACGACGTCCGGCACGCCGTGACCAGCGTCGACGCCGACGTCGTGGCCGTCACCTCCTGCCCCGAGCTGGACGGGCCCGGCCTGCGCCGGCTCGGCTGGGAGCTGGAGGCCACCCGCGCCGACCTCGTCGTCGCCCCGGCCCTGACCGAGGTCATCGGCCCGCGCGTGGCCATCCGCCCGGTGTGCGGGCTGCCGCTGCTGCACGTGGAGCGCCCCGAGCTCGAAGGCGTCCGCCGCCTGGCCAAGACAACGGTCGACCGCGTCAGCGCCGGCCTGGCCCTGGTCCTGCTCAGCCCCCTGTTCCTCGCCCTGGCCGTGGCCATCAAGCTCGACAGCAAGGGCCCGGTGTTCTTCCAGCAGCAGCGCGTCGGCAAGGACGGCAAGACCTTCCCGATGATGAAGTTCCGCTCGATGGTCACCGACGCGGAGAAGCTGCTCATCGACCTGCGCCACTCCACCGACGGCAACGGCGTGCTGTTCAAGATGAAGGTCGACCCGCGCATCACGCGCATCGGCCGCGTCCTGCGCCGCTACTCCATCGACGAGCTGCCGCAGCTCATCAACGTCGTGCGCGGGGAGATGTCCCTCGTCGGCCCGCGGCCGCCGCTGCAGAAGGAGGTCGACGAGTACGGCTTCGACATGCGCCGGCGCCTGCTCGTCAAGCCCGGCCTGACCGGCCTGTGGCAGATCAACGGCCGCAGCGACCTCGACTGGGACGAGTCGGTCCGCCTCGACGTCCGCTACGTCGAGAACTGGTCCTTCACCTTCGACTTCATGATCCTGTGGAAGACCGCCGGGGCCGTGCTCCGCGGCCGCGGGGCCTACTGACCCCCCGCTGACCCCCGCACCCGCGGGGTCACCCCTCGAAGGGCGCCGACACCCGACGCAGCAGCGTCGCCAGTGCTCGGCGCTCTTCGCGTCCCAGGACGGCCAGCATCGCGTGCTCGGCCCGCACCAGGTCGGCCAGCGCCGCGTCGACGACGCCGGACCCGGCCGGGGTCAGGCGCACGCGCACGCTGCGCCGGTCCCCGCCGGGGTCGGGGCGGCGCTCGACGAACCCGCGCCCGACGAGCCGGTCGACCCGGTTCGTCATCGTCCCGCTCGTCACCAGCGTCTCCACCAGCAGCTGACCGGGGGACAGCTCGTGCGGCGCCCCGGCCCGCCGCAGCGCCGCCAGCACGTCGAACTCCCACGTCTCCAGGCCGTGCCCGCTGAAGGCGCCGCGGCGCAGCCGGTCCAGGTGCCGGGCCAGCCGGGCCACGCGGGACAGGACCTCCAGGGGCTCGACGTCGAGCTGCGGGGCCTCCCGGCGCCACGCCGCGACGATGAGGTCGACCTCGTCGGTGGGTGCGTCCGGCGCGGGCCCCTCGGGGGTGCTCACGCCGCCGGGCCCGCGGGGGGCGGCAGGTGCACGCGGGTGGACAGGCGCGGCTCCGGCTCCAGCCCGGTGAGCCCGTTCCAGGCCAGGTTCACCAGGTGCGCGGCGACCTCCTCCTTGGCCGGCTCGCGCGTGTCCAGCCACCACTGCCCGGTCATCGCGACCATGCCCACGAGCATCTGGGCGTACATGCCCGAGCGTTCGGGGGCGTACCCGCGGGCGGCGAAGGCGTCGACGAGCAGGTGCTCGACCTGCCGGGCGATGTCGGAGATGAGGCTGGCGAACGTGCCCGTCGTGGGGGCCACCGGGGCCACGGGGGAGTCGCGCACGAGGATGCGGAAACCCTCGGTGGAGGACTCGATGTAGTCCAGCAGGGCGGTCGTGGCCCGCTCCAGCAGCGTGCGCGGGGACCCGCGGCCGGACAGGGCACGGGTGATGGCCCCGAGCAGCGCGGCGATCTCGCGGTCGACGACGACCGCGTACAACCCCTCCTTGCCGCCGAAGTGCTGGTACACGACCGGCTTGGACACCCCCGCCGCGGCGGCGATCTCCTCGACCGTCGTGCCCTCCACGCCCTTGGACGCGAACAGCGACCGCCCCACGCCGATGAGCTGCTCGCGGCGTTCGCCGCCCGTCATGCGGGAGCGGGGGCGGGCGGGGGTCACGGGGCCATCCTGCCGGACGGGCGTCGGCCCCCTGCCCGGGGAGCTGGCAGGATGGTCCGGCACGACGTCGTCCCGGGTGGTGTAACGGCAGCACGGCGGGTTTTGGTCCCGTCCAGTAGGGGTTCGAATCCTCTCCCGGGAGCGGTGGTCCCGGCCGGGGTGCGCGGGCGGATATCCTCGCCCCTGTCCGTCCACGCCACCGGCCGGCGCAGGTCCGGGTTCCCACCAGGGAGCCGGACGAGCCGACCGGACGAGCCGCGAGGAGCGCGCCCCGCGTGACCACCGCACCGTCAACCACCCCCGTCCGAACCCCCGGGCCCGCCGCCGTCGTCGTGCTCGCGGCCGGTGAGGGCACCCGGATGAAGTCCGCGACGCCGAAGGTGCTGCACCCCCTGGGCGGCCGGCCCCTGCTCGCGCACGCGCTGCGCGCGGCCCGCGAGGTCGGCCCCGAGCACCTCGTCGTGGTCCTGCGCCACCGGGCCGAGGTCGTCGGCGCGGCCGTCCGCGAGAACGAGCCCACCGCCGAGCCCACCGCCGGGCCCGCCGTGACCGTGGCCCTGCAGGACGACGTCCCCGGCACGGGCCGCGCCGTCCAGTGCGGGCTGCAGGCCCTGCCGGCGGACCTGACCGGCACCGTCGTGGTGACCTACGGCGACGTCCCCCTGCTGTCCGGGGCCACGCTGGCCCGGCTCGTGCAGGCCCACACCGACGGCGCCAACGCCATGACCGTCCTGACCGCCGAGCTCGACGACCCCACCGGGTACGGCCGCGTCCTGCGCGACGCCGACGGGGTCTGCGCGATCGTGGAGCAGAAGGACGCCACCGAGGACCAGCGCGCGGTCCGGGAGGTGAACTCCGGCATCTACGCCTTCGAGGCCGCCGCCCTGCGCGGTGCGCTCGCCCGGGTGGGGCGCGACAACGCCGCCGGGGAGGTCTACCTCACCGACGTGCTGGCCCTGCTGCGCGCCGACGGCGGTCGCGTGCAGGCCCTCGCCCTGGACGACGAGTGGGAGATCCGCGGCGTCAACGACCGCGCCCAGCTCGCCGAGCTCGCCGCCGAGGCCAACCGCCGCACCCTGCGCCGCTGGATGCTCGCCGGCGTCACCGTGGTCGACCCGGCCACGACGTGGGTCGACGCCGACGTCGAGCTGGAACCCGACGTGACGCTGCGCCCCGGGGTGCAGCTGCACGGCACCACCCGCGTGGCGACCGGGGCCGTCGTCGGGCCCGACACCACCCTCACCGACGTCGAGGTCGGGCCCGGCGCGGTCGTCGAGCGCACCCACGGCAGCTCCGCCGTCCTCGGCGCCGGCGCCCACGTCGGCCCCTTCGCCTTCCTGCGGCCGGGCACCCGGCTGGGGGAGGAGGGCAAGATCGGCACCTTCGTGGAGACGAAGAACGCCCGCATCGGGCGCGGCTCGAAGGTGCCGCACCTGTCCTACGTCGGGGACGCGACGATCGGGGAGCACTCCAACATCGGGGCCGCCTCCGTGTTCGTGAACTACGACGGCGTGAACAAGTCGCACACCACCATCGGCGACCACGTCCGGATGGGCTCGGACAACATGTACGTCGCGCCGGTCACCGTCGGCGACGGCGCCTACTCGGGGGCCGGCACGGTGATCCGCAAGGACGTGCCCCCCGGGGCGCTCGCGATCAACGTAGCGCCCCAGCGCAACCTCGAGGGCTGGACCCTGGACAAGCGCGCAGGAACTCCCGCGGCCGAGGCGGCGCAGCGGGCCGTGAGCGAAGCCCCCACCCAGGGCGAGGCCGAAGGGCAGGAGACCGACCGATGACCGGCATCACCACCACGGGCGAGAAGCGGATGGTCCTCATCTCCGGGCGCGCGCACCCGGAGCTGGCCGAGGAGGTCTCCGGCGCGCTGGGGGCCGAGCTCGTCCCCACCAGCGCCTACGACTTCGCCAACTCCGAGATCTACGTGCGGTTCGAGGAGAGCGTGCGCGGCTCGGACGCGTTCGTCATCCAGAGCCACACGGCGAACGTCAACCAGTGGATCATGGAGCACCTGATCATGGTCGACGCCCTCAAGCGGGCCTCGGCCAAGCGCATCACGGTCGTCGCCCCGTTCTACGGCTACGCCCGCCAGGACAAGAAGGGCCGCGGCCGCGAGCCCATCTCCGCGCGCCTCATCGCGGACATGTTCAAGACCGCCGGCGCCGACCGCCTCATGTCGGTCGACCTGCACACCGCCCAGATCCAGGGCTTCTTCGACGGCCCCGTCGACCACCTGTGGGCGCTGCCGATCCTGGCCGACCACGTCGGCAAGCGCGTCGACCGCTCCAACATCACCATCGTCTCCCCGGACGCCGGGCGCGTGCGGGTGGCCGACCTGTGGTCCGACCGCCTCGGCGCCCCGCTGGCGATCATCCACAAGCGCCGCGACCCCAACGTGCCCAACCAGGTGAAGGTGCACGAGGTCGTCGGTGACGTCGAGGGCCGCACCTGCGTCCTCGTCGACGACCTCATCGACACCGCCGGCACCATCGTGCAGGCCGCCGAGGCGCTGAAGGCCAACGGCGCCGCCGACGTCATCGCCACCGCCACGCACGCCGTGCTGTCCGGCCCGGCCGTGGACCGGCTGAAGAACTCCCCGATCTCCGAGCTCGTCGTGACGAACACCCTGCCCATCGCGGAGTCGCAGCAGTTCCCGCAGCTGACGGTCCTCTCGATCGCCCCGCTGCTGGCCCGGGCCATCCGCGAGGTCTTCGACGACGGGTCGGTCACCTCGCTGTTCGACGGTCACAGCTGACGGTCCGGCTGACCGGACGGGGCGGCCGGCGGAGCGGGTAGACTCTCCGCCGGTTGCCTCGGCGAGGGTGGTGCGTGAGCACCACCGTGATCGACGCGGTGGATGAGTCGCTGTTCTCTCCCGGGGCCTTCGCACGTCCGTCCCGAGATCGAGGAGACCGCCACCATGGCCGAGACCAAGCTCACCGCCGAGAAGCGCACCAGCTTCGGCAAGGGCGCCGCCCGCACCATCCGCCGCGCCGACAAGATCCCCGCGGTCGTCTACGGCCACGGCGAGGCGCCCCTGCACGTCACCCTGCCCGGCCACGAGACGCTGCTGGCGCTGCGCGCCTCCAACGCGCTGCTCGACATCACCGTCGACGGCGAGTCGCACCTGACGATCCCCAAGGACGTCCAGCGCGACCCGATCAAGGGCTTCATCGAGCACGTCGACCTGCTCGTCGTGCGCCGCGGCGAGAAGGTCGTCGTCGACGTCCCCGTGCACGTCGAGGGCGAGGCCGGCCCGGAGACCATCGTGCAGCAGGAGCTGACCACGCTGTCCCTGGAGGCCGAGGCCACGCACATCCCCGCGTCGGTCACCGTGTCCGTCGAGGGCCTGGAGGCCGGCTCGCACGTCGCCGCCTCCGAGGTCCAGCTGCCCTCCGGTGTCTCCCTGGCCGGTGACGCCGAGCAGCTCGTCGTCGTCGTCAGCGCCGCCGCCACCGCCGCGCAGGCCGAGGCCGAGCTCGAGGCCGCCGAGGCCGAGGCCGGCATCGTGCGCGAGGAGTCCGAGGACGAGGCGGCCGCCCCGGCCGCGTCCGACGAGTCCTGAGCCACCCCCACCCGGAGGACAGCACCCCGTGAGCGAGGCCTGGCTCGTCGTCGGCCTGGGCAACCCCGGCGCCGAGTACGAACGCACCCGGCACAACGTCGGGCAGATGGTGCTCGACGAGCTGGCCTCGCGCACGGGCGGGTCCTTCAAGCGGCACCGCTCCGGGGCCAGGGTCGCCGAGGTCCGCCTCGGCGTCCTGCCCGGCGGTGCCCCCGGGCCGCGCGCCGTGCTCGCGGCCCCCACGTCGTACATGAACGTCTCCGGCGGCCCCGTCGCCGGCCTGGCGAACTACTTCGACGTCCCCCTGGAGCGGATCGTCGTCCTGCACGACGAGCTCGACATCGACTTCGGCGCCGTCCGCCTCAAACGCGGCGGCGGCGAGGGCGGCCACAACGGGCTGCGTTCCATCTCGAAGTCGCTGGGAGACAAGGACTACCACCGCGTCCGCCTCGGCATCGGCCGCCCGCCGGGCCGGCAGGACCCGGCCGACTTCGTGCTCAAGGAGTTCTCCGGCACGGAGAAGAAGGACCTGCCCTTCCTGCTCATGGACGGCGCCGACGCCGTCGAGAAGCTCGTGCTCGAAGGGCTCGAGGCGGCGCAGCAGAAGTTCCACGCGCCGGCCTGAGGCCCGGGACGCACACCCGCACGACGAAGGGCCGCCGGTCTCCCGGCGGCCCTTCGTCGTGCGGGACCTCAGTCCCGTGGACGATCAGCTCAGTGCGAGCGACCCGGCTTGCGCCGCCCGGCGACGACCATCGCGGCACCACCGAGGACGAGCACGGTGCCGGCGGCGGCCCAGGGCAGGACGTCGGCGCCGGTGTAGGCCAGCTCGTCGTTCGACCCGCCGACGGCGGCGGGGGTGGTGGTGCGGGAGACGGACACGTCGGGGGTGGACCCGCCGGTCGTCGGGCTGGCCGACGGGGTGACGACGTCGGAGACGGTCGGCGTCGGGGTCGACGGGACGTAGGCGGTGCTCGCGAGGGCCGCACCGGAGGTGGCGCCGAGAGCGGCGACGGTCAGAGCCCCGGCAGCAGCCAGACGGGCGGTGGTCTTGCGCACGGTGGTTTCCCCCCACTTCGAGTGCCCCGCGAACCCTGTGATCGCGTGGCGGTCCCCAGGATGACGGAACGTCACCCCCGCGTCCAGCCGATCGGCCCCCTCGGTGCGGCGTGGCGTCACGCAGCGGGACCGTTCCGCCCCGTCCGGGTGAACCCCTACGGAGTGCAGCCGCCGGTCGTCACCGTGGGTGCCGTGGCCGTCGTGGGGCCCTCGACGGAGCGGGGGAGGGCGCCGGCGGCCCCGCTGAACCGCCACTCGACCGTGACCGACGTGCCCGGCGGGACGGGCACGGTGACCCGCACCAGCCGCCAGCCCTCCTCGCCGTCCACGGCGGCCGCCGCCGGCTGCCCGTCGACGCTCACCCCCTCCAGCCCGACCCAGGGAGCCACCCACAGCGACACCGTCTGCACGGCGGTGCGCCGGTCGGCGGCGCGCGGCGCGGCGGCGTTGGACACGTAGGCGGGGACCTCGGCCGGCACCGAGTTCGCCAGCGTGAGCGACAGGGACCCCGTGCCCGTCCCGGCCCGCGCGCACGGCGGGGAGAGCGTGAACGTCGGGGCCACCCAGTAGTCCAGCTTCGAGGGCACCACCCCGGTCAGCCCGACGTGGGCGACCCCGTCACGGGGTTCCCCGAGCGCACCGGCGACCCCCGCGGCCACCAGCGCGGACTGCTCCTGCGGGCGGCTGGACCACCCGGCCAGGTGACCGCTGTCGACGGCCTCGCGCGCCCCGTCGAGCGCGGCCGTGGAGAGGCCGTCGGACAGGACGGCCTCGAACGCCGCGGCCGACGTCGCGGCCAGGAACGCCTTCCGGGCGTCCTGGTCGGTGCCGAAGCGCACGTACGCGTCGTACATGAGGATCCGGGCCAGGTCCGCCGTCGCGACGTCGCCGAAGGGCCCCAGCTCCAGCGGCGGGTGCTCGGGGCCGAGCAGCTGACCGAGGCCGACGGGGTCGACGAAGACCACGACGTCGGGTGTGGGCAGCCCGGCGTCGGTGACGAGGGAGGACGTCAGCACGCCCGCCTCCTCGGCGCTGCCGCCGAGGGTGACGTTCTGCACCCGCGCGGCGTCCTGCCCGTACAGGTCGGCGAACTCCCGTCCCACGAGGGAGACGTCGGCGCGGGCGGCGTACAGGTCGTTGTCCGTGCCCGTCCGCGTGAGCGTGATCCTCCCGCCCTCGACCGACAGGTAGGCGTAGGCCCCGACGATGCCCTGCACGGGCCGGACCTCGGCGGGGTTGGTGAAGGCGACGAGGTAGGTCCGGGGGCCGTCGGCGCCCAGCAGCGCCGGCAGCTGCGGCAGCACCTGCGTCGCCGTCCGCAACGGCTCGGAGACCTCGTCCAGCTGGGCGGTCACGGGGTCCAGCCGGGAGCTGATGACCGACAGCACCTGCGGGCACTCCCCGTCGTGCAGCGCGGTCCGCGCCTGCTCGATGCGGGACCGGTAGTCCACGACGATCGGCGTCAGCTCCTGCAGGCCGGTGACGTCGACGGTGCGGTCGGCCGAGACCAGGCCCCGGGACAGGACCTGGTCGACGGCCCCCAGCGCGCCCGGCAACGGCTCGGTGAGCAGGGCCGCCGCCTGAGCCCCGCCGGCCACGGCCCGCAGCTGGTCCCCGACCCACGGCACGGCGGTGGCCAGCCGGTAGGGCAGCTGCGACGTCGCCCGGTCGGCCGCGGCGGCGTCCTCGGCGACGCCCACCGCCCGCTCCCGGGCCCCCGTCCAGTCCTCGGCCCGCACCTGCTCCTCCAGCCGGGGCACCTGATCGGCCACGCGCTGCAGGGCCCGGCCCGCCTGGACCCCGGCCACGGCCACGGCCGCGGCCCAGGCCAGCAGGACCAGCAGCACCAGGCCCAGCACGATCCGCAGGACCGGCGGTCGCCGGCGGCGGGGGGCGGGCGCGGGCTCGGGGAGGTGCTGCTCTGCGGTGCCGGACACGCCGCGACAGTAGCGAGCGCGCTCGCCGTCCCCGGTGGCCTCGCCGCGACCGGGCCCGTGTCGCAGGGCGGTCGTAGGCTGGAGGCACCGCCCGGACCCCACCACCCGTGCGCCCGTTGCACCCGTTCGACCTCACCCCGGAGTGTTCGTGAGCCTCACCGGCCTGCTCGACGTCCTGCGCACCGAACCCGCCGTCCGCGCGGCCGTCCAGACCGCCCGCGAGGGCGGCAGCAGCGCCCTCGACGTCGTCGCCCCGCTGGGGGTGCGGCCCGCGCTCGTGGCCGCCTTCGCCGCCGAGCGCCCCCTCCTCGTCGTCACCGCGACCGGGCGCGAGTCCGAGGACATGGCCACCTGGCTGCGCTGCTACCTGCCGCACGACCAGGTCGCGGAGTTCCCGGCGTGGGAGACGCTCCCGCACGAACGCCTCTCCCCGCGCAGCGACACCGTCGCCCAGCGCCTGTCGGTGCTGCGGCGCCTGGCCCACCCCTCGCCCGATGACCCGGCGGCGGGGGAGGTGCGCGTCGTCGTCGCCCCCGTGCGGGCCGTCCTGCAGCCGCTGGTCAAGGGGCTGGCGGACCTGGAACCGGTGCGCCTGCGACGGGGTGACGAGGTGGGCCTGGACGCCACCGTCGCCGCGCTGGCGGCCGCGGCGTACACGCGCGTGGACATGGTCGAACGCCGCGGGGAGTTCGCCGTGCGCGGCGGCATCCTCGACGTCTTCCCGCCCACCCGCCCGCACCCGCTGCGCGTGGAGTTCTTCGGCGACGAGGTCGAGGAGGTCCGCTCCTTCTCCGTGGCCGACCAGCGCACGCTGGAGGAGGAGTCCGACGGCGTGTGGGCCCCGCCGTGCCGGGAGCTGCTGCTCACCGACGCCGTCCGCGAGCGCGCCCGGGCGCTGACCGACACGCTGCCCGGCGCGGCCGACGTCCTGGCCAAGCTCGCCGAGGGCATCGCCGTGGAGGGCATGGAGTCCCTGGCGCCCGCCCTCGTCGACGGCATGGAACCGCTGCTGGACGTCCTGCCCGCCGGCACCCACGTCGTGCTGGCCGACCCGGAGAAGGTCCGCGCCCGCGCCCACGACCTCGTGGCCACGGGGGCGGAGTTCCTCGACGCGGCGTGGATGAACGCCGCCGCCGGCGGGGCGACGCCCGTGGACCTGGGGGCCTCCTCCTTCGCCTCGCTGGCCGAGGTGCGCGCGCACGCCGAGGCGACGGGCCGGCCGTGGTGGTCCATCACCTCCCTGGTCGAGGACGAGGAGCTGCGCGACCTGGAGGACGTGCGGATCCTGCGCGTCGGCGCGCGCGACCTCGCCGGGTACCGGGGGGAGACGGAGAAGGCGCTGCACGAGCTGCGCGACCTGGCCTCGGCGGGCTGGCGCATCGTCGTGACCACCGAGGGGCACGGGCCGGCCAAGCGGCTGGTGGAGATGCTGTCGGGCGAGGACGTCCCGGCCCGCCTCGTCGACGACCTCGTGGAGGAACCCGCGCCCGCGGTCGTCACCGTGACGACGGCCAGCGTCGAGCACGGCTTCGTCGCCGAGTCCCTCAAGGCCGCGCTCGTCACCGAGGCCGACATCACCGGCGTCGGCGGTCAGTCGACGAAGGACATGCGGCGCATGGCTCCGCGCCGTCGCCGCAACGCCGTCGACCCGTTGTCGCTGCGCCCGGGCGACTTCGTCGTCCACGAGCAGCACGGCATCGGCCGGTTCGTGGAGATGGTCCAGCGCACGATCCAGGGCGCCACCCGCGAGTACCTCGTCCTGGAGTACGCCTCCAGCAAGCGAGGCCAGCCGGGGGACCGGCTGTTCGTGCCGACCGACACCCTGGACCAGGTCACCCGCTACACCGGCGGCGAGGCGCCGACGTTGTCGAAGATGGGCGGCTCGGACTGGGCCAAGACCAAGAGCAAGGCGCGCAAGGCGGTCAAGGAGATCGCCGGTGACCTCATCCGGCTGTACTCGGCGCGGATGGCGACCAAGGGGTACCAGTTCGGCCCGGACACGCCGTGGCAGCGCGAGCTGGAGGACGCGTTCGCCTACGTCGAGACGCCCGACCAGCTCGTCAGCATCGACGAGGTCAAGGCCGACATGATGAAGTCGACCCCGATGGACCGGCTCATCTGCGGGGACGTCGGGTACGGCAAGACGGAGATCGCCCTGCGCGCGGCGTTCAAGGCCGTCCAGGACGGCAAGCAGGTCGCCGTGCTCGTGCCGACGACGCTGCTCGTGCAGCAGCACTACAAGACGTTCGCCGAGCGGTACGCCCAGTTCCCCGTGTCGGTCAAACCCCTGTCGCGGTTCACCCCCGGCGCCGAGGCCAAGGAGACGATCGCGGGCCTGGCCGACGGGTCCGTCGACGTCGTCATCGGCACCCATCGCCTGCTGTCGGGGGAGGTCAAGTTCAAGGACCTCGGCCTCGTCGTCGTCGACGAGGAGCAGCGGTTCGGCGTCGAGCACAAGGAGGCGCTGAAGACGTTGCGCACCAACGTCGACGTCCTCGCCATGAGCGCCACCCCCATCCCGCGCACCCTGGAGATGGCGGTCACCGGCATCCGCGAGATGTCGACGCTGGCGACCCCGCCGGAGGAGCGCCACCCCGTCCTGACCTACGTCGGCGGGCAGGAGGAGAAGCAGGTCACCGCCGCGATCCGGCGCGAGCTGCTGCGCGAGGGGCAGGTGTTCTACGTCCACAACCGCGTCTCCTCCATCGAGCGGACCGCGGCCCGGCTGAAGGAACTCGTCCCCGAGGCGCGCATCGCCACCGCGCACGGGCAGATGGGCGAGCACCGCCTGGAGCAGGTGGTCGTGGACTTCTGGGAGAAGCGCTTCGACGTCCTCGTCTGCACGACGATCGTCGAGACGGGCCTGGACATCTCCAACGCCAACACCCTCATCGTCGAGCGCGCCGACACCATGGGCCTGTCGCAGCTGCACCAGCTGCGCGGTCGCGTGGGCCGCGGCCGGGAGCGGGCGTACGCCTACTTCCTGTTCCCGCCGGAGAAACCCCTCACCGAGACCGCGCACGACCGGCTCGCCACCATCGCCCAGCACACCGACCTCGGCTCGGGCATGGCCGTGGCGATGAAGGACCTGGAGATCCGCGGGGCCGGGAACATGCTGGGTGGTGAGCAGTCCGGCCACATCGCCGGCGTGGGTTTCGACCTGTACATGCGGATGGTGGCCGACGCGGTGGCCGACGTGCGCAACAAGGTGCCCGGCGCGGCGAACGAGGACGCCGAACCCGAACCCACCGAGGTCAAGATCGAGCTGCCCGTCGACGCGCACCTGCCGCACGACTACGTCCCCTCCGAACGGCTCCGCCTGGAGGCCTACCGGCGCCTGGCCGCAGCCGACTCGGCGCAGGACCTCGTGGACCTGCACGCCGAGCTCGTCGACCGGTACGGCACCCCGCCGCAGCCGGTGCTCAACCTGCTGGAGGTGGCGAAGTTCCGCATCGCCGCCCGCCAGGGCGGCCTGCGCGAGGTCGCCCTCATGGGCAAGCAGGTGCGGTTCGCTCCGGTGAACCTGCCGGAGTCGCGGGAGCTGCGCCTCAAGCGGCTGTACCCGGGGACGATCCTCAAACCCGCCCTCGACGTCGCCCTCGTGCCCGCGCCCATGACCGCGCGCATCGGCGGCAAGCCGTTGCGGGATGCGGAGATCCTGGCGTGGGCGACGGAGTTCGTGAACGCGGTGCTGCTGGAGCAGCCCGCGTCCGTCGCGGCGGCGGGCGCGCGGTAGGCGCTACGGCAGCAGCGAACCGAGGTCCACGACGAGGCTCGCCGGGCCGAACGTCAGCGGGACGGCGGGCTCGCCGTCCCGCAGGACCCGGTCGGCGCGGAACACGCCGCTGTCGTCGAGGACGTGGACGGAGAGCGTGCGCTCGCGGGGGTCGACGATCCAGTAGTTCGGCAGCCCCGCCGCGGCGTACTTCGCCATCTTCAGCAGCAGGTCGTCGCGGCGGTTGGTGGACAGGACCTCCACCACCAGCGCAGGGGTACCGGTGAACCGCTTCTTCCCGGTCTCATCGGTGCGAGCCCACACCATGATGTCCGGGATGAACTCGTCCTTCCCCGCCTTCCACGCCCACGCGAAGGTCGCCCTGTGCGTGGGAGGGAGCACGTCGCGCAACCGGCTCAGGAGCTCGAACGAGATGTCCTGGTGGTCCAGGTCGGGGCTGGGGGTCACGACGACGACTCCGTCGATGTACTCACGGTGGGGGTCCTCCGGCAGGGCCTCGTACTCGTCCCAGGTCATGGGCTCGCCAGCGGGCACCGGCGTGGTCACCGTCATCGCCCTCGCCTCCTCCTGCGTCCTGCGCCGATGGTAGATCGCCGGCCCACCGCGGGGCACTCGTACCGTGGCGCCATGACCCCCGCCGTCCCCGGTAGCGCCCTGCTCGACCTCGTCGCCGTCATGGACCGGCTCCGCTCACCCGGCGGCTGCCCGTGGGACGCGCAGCAGACCCACACCTCCCTGCTGCCGTACCTCGTGGAGGAGAGCTACGAGGTCGTCGACGCCGTCGAGAACGGCACCCGCCAGGACCTGCGCGAGGAGCTCGGGGACGTGCTCCTGCAGGTCGTCTTCCACGCCCGCGTCGCGCAGGAGGACCCGCAGCAGCCGTTCGACATCGACGACGTCGCCGCGACCCTCGTCGCGAAGCTGGAACGGCGCCACCCGCACGTCTTCGCCGGGCAGGCCGCCGCGGAGGACCTGCAGGCCGGCTGGGACGCCATCAAGGCGACCGAGAAGCGCCGGGCCAGCGTCCTGGACGGCATCCCGCTGCAGCTGCCGGCCCTCGCCCGCGCCGAGAAGGTCCTGGGGCGGTTGCAGCGGGGCGGCCTGGACGACCCCGACGAGCCGGGGGAGGAGCTCACCGAGGAGCAGGTGGGGGCGGAGCTGCTGAGGCTCGTCCGCCGGGCCCGCGCCGCCGGGGTCGACCCCGAGGCGGCCCTGCGCACCGCGACACGGGCGCTGGAGGTTCAGGCCCGCCGGGCCGAGGGCGCCGCTCGGTAGGGTCCCGGCTCGTGACCCACGTGCTGGCCATCGACATCGGTGGCACCAAGATCGCCGCGGGGCTCGTCGCCGCCGACGGCACCGTGCGCCACGACCGCGAGGTCCCCACCGACGCCCACGACGCCGCCGCCGTGGGGGCCGCGCTGTCCACCCTGGTCACCGACGTCCTCACCGACGCCCGCGCCGGGGACCTGGAGGTGGCCGACGTCGTCGGCATCGGCTCGGCCGGCCCGGTCGACACCGGCACCGGGACCGTGCACCCGGTCAACATCGCCTCCCTGCGCGGGTTCCCCCTCGTGGAGCACGTCACCGCGACCGCCACGCGGGTGCTCGGCCGGCCGGTCACCGGCGCCCTGGCCCAGGACGGGCAGTGCTTCGCCGCCGCCGAGCAGTGGATCGGCGCGGCGGCCGGGTCCCCGGCGATGATGGGCGTCGTCGTGTCCACCGGGATCGGCGGCGGCATCGTCCTCGACGGCCGCGTCCTCGGCGGCAAGACCGGCAACGCCGGGTTCATCAGCCACGTCGGTGTCGTCCTCGACGGTGAGCTGCTGCCCGGCTCGGGCGCCGCCGGGGTCGTGGAGGCCTACGCCAGCGGCCCCGCCATGGTCCGCGCCGCCCACGCGCAGGGCTGGCGCGTGGGGGAGGACGCCGACGCCAAGGCGCTCACCGCGGACGCGCGCGACGGCGACGTCATCGCCACCGCCGTCATCGCCGCCGGCACCCGCGCCCTGGCCTCGGCGTTCCTGTCGGCCGCCGCCCTCCTGGACCTCACCGACGTCGTCGTGGGCGGCGGGGTCGCCGCGGCCGGGGACGTCCTGCTGGACCCGCTGCGCCGCGCCTACGCCGAGCTGGCGGTCTACCCGCACCTGGCCGACGTGCGCATCACGGCCTCGGCGCTGCCGCGCGGGTCGGGCCTCCTCGGCGCCGGGCGGCTGGGCTGGACGGCGCTCGCGGGCTGAGCCGCGAGCGCCCGGCCGGGGGGCCGCGCTCAGCGCCGCAGCGGCTCCACGTGCCGCCCGTCCAGGCGCAGCGCGGACCGGGTCGAGAAGCCCCCGTAGGCGTGGTCGACCTCGACCTGGACCTCGTGGGCGCCGAGCGGGAAGCGGATCTGCTTGTCGGAGAACCAGATCCGGTCCTCCTCCAGCACCTCGCCGTTCAGCCGCACGACGATCTTGCCGGTCATCGTGCTGACGTCGACGTCCACGTCGTGCTGCGCGCCGTCCACCTCGATGCGCCACGCGTTGTCGGCCTCGCTCATGAGCTGCACCCTCCGTCTCGTCGTCCGGCCCGTCCGGGTCGCTGCCGGGGGGACGTCCGGGCTCGGGCGGTGGTTCCCCGCCGGGGCGGGGCGACTAGGCTCGGGCCGCACCACCGCAGGAACACCCTGAGACGACATCGAGAAGCACGAGGAGTGCGCGTGGCCACCATCGAGGCCGTCGGAGCTCGCGAGATCCTTGACTCGCGCGGCAACCCCACCGTCGAGGTCGAGGTCCTGCTCGACGACGGGACCTTCTCGCGGGCGGCGGTGCCCTCGGGCGCCTCCACCGGCGCCTACGAGGCCAACGAGCGCCGCGACGGCGACAAGGGCCGCTACCTGGGCAAGGGCGTGGAGCAGGCCGTCGAGGCCGTCATCGAGGAGGTCGGGCCGGCCCTCGTCGGCCACGACGCCCACGAGCAGCGCCTCATCGACCAGGTCATGCTCGACCTGGACGGCACCCCGAACAAGAACCGCCTCGGCGCCAACGCGATCCTCGGCGTCTCCCTGGCCGTGGCCAAGGCCGCCGCCTCGGCCGCGGACCTGCCGCTGTTCCGCTACCTCGGTGGCCCGAACGCCCACGTCCTGCCCGTGCCGATGATGAACATCGTCAACGGCGGCGCGCACGCCGACACCGGTGTGGCCATCCAGGAGTTCATGATCGCCCCCGTCGGCGCGGCCTCCTTCCGCGAGGCCCTGCGCTGGGGCGCGGAGACGTACCACGCGCTGAAGTCGGTCCTGAAGTCCCGCGGCCTGGCCACCGGCCTGGGCGACGAGGGCGGGTTCGCCCCCGACCTGCCGAGCAACAAGGACGCCCTGGACCTCATCCTCGAGGCGATCGGCAAGGCCGGGTTCACCCCGGGCCGCGACATCGCGCTGGCGCTCGACGTCGCCGCGACGGAGTTCTTCGGCGAGGGCGGCTACGACTTCGAGGGCTCCAAGCGCTCGGCGGAGTGGATGACGACCTACTACGAGGGTCTGGTCTCGGAGTACCCGCTGGTCTCCATCGAGGACCCGCTGTCCGAGGACGACTGGGACGGCTGGGTGCACATCACCACCGCGCTCGGCGGCAAGCTGCAGCTCGTCGGTGACGACCTGTACGTCACCAACCCCGAGCGCCTGCAGAAGGGCATCGACCTGCGCGCGGGCAACTCGATGCTGGTGAAGGTCAACCAGATCGGCTCGCTCACCGAGACCCTCGACGCCGTCGACCTGGCCCACCGCAGCGGGTTCACCACGATGATGAGCCACCGCTCGGGCGAGACCGAGGACACCACCATCGCCGACCTGGCCGTCGCGGTGGGTTCGGGCCAGATCAAGACCGGTGCCCCGGCCCGCTCCGAGCGCGTCGCGAAGTACAACCAGCTCCTGCGCATCGAGGAGGAGCTGGACGACGCGGCCCGCTACGCCGGGGCCAAGGCGTTCCCCCGCTCGGCCGGTTTCACCGGGCGCGCCTGACCGCTCGATCGACGCCTCCGGGAGAAGCTGGACCCCATGGCGACGCGACGTCCGACTGCGCCCCGCAGCCCCTCCCGCTCGGCGGGGGCCGCGGGGCGCGGTGGCGCACCCCGGCAGAACGCGCGCCCCGGCGCCGGGCGCGGTCCCGGCGGCACCCGCAGCGGGTCGCGTCCGGCACCGGCCGCCCGCGGCCGCAGCGCCGCGACCATGAGCGCGGCCGACCGCCGCCGCACCCACGGGCCCCGGGTCCTCGTCCTGTCCGCGGTCGTGCTGCTGCTGGCGATCTTCCTGGTCCCCAGCCTGCAGAAGTGGCTGGAGCAGCGCTCGGAGATCGGGCGGCTGAACGCCCAGATCTCCCAGCAGCAGCAGGACCTGGCCGCGGCGCGGGCCGAGCAGGCCCGCTGGGGCGACGACGCCTACGTCCGCACCCAGGCGCGCGACCGGCTCCGCTACGTCATGCCCGGTGAGGTGCCCTACGTCGTCGACGGCCACAGCGACGCCGACCGGGTCTCCCCGCAGGAGACCGCGACGACCGTGCCCAAGCCGTCCGCGGCCTGGTACGAGAACGTCTGGGAGTCCCTGCGGCTGGCCGGCAACCCCGACGAGGCGCCCCCGCCGAGCACCCCGGGGCTGGGGTCGTCCGGCTCCGGTTCCACCCCCTAGACCCGCACCCGTTCGAGAAGGCAGGCCGTGAGCCCGACCCCCGCCACCCAGGCCGACCTGGACAGCATCGCCGGCCGGCTGGGCCGGGTCCCGCGCGGTGTCGTCGGCATCGCCCACCGCTGCGCGTGCGGGCGGCCCGACGTCGTCGAGACCGCCCCCCGCCTGCCCGACGGCACCCCGTTCCCCACGACCTACTACCTCGTCGACCCGATCGCCGCGGGGGCCATCAGCACCCTGGAGGCCTCGGGTCTCATGCGCGAGATGACCGAGCGGATCGAGACCGACGCCGAGCTGGCCGCCGCGTACCGGCGCGCCCACGAGGACCTGCTGCGCCGGCGCGCCGCGCTGGGCGACGCCGACGTCCCCGAGATCGCGGGCATCTCCTGCGGCGGGATGCCGACCCGCGTGAAGTGCCTGCACGCCCTCGTCGGGCACGCCCTGGCCGCCGGGCCGGGCGTGAACCCCATCGGCGACGAGACGCTGGGACGGCTCGCCGCCGACGGCGGCTGGCCCGCCACCTGCCCGCACACCCCGGCCGACGCGTGAGCACCCGCCGGGTCGCCGCGCTCGACTGCGGGACGAACTCGCTGCGCCTGCTCGTGGCCGACGTCGACCCCGTCACGGGGACGGCGCGCGAGCTGGAACGGACGATGGAGATCGTCCGCCTCGGCCAGGGCGTGGACCGGACGGGGGCCTTCGCGCCCGAGGCGCTGCAGCGGACGTTCGCCGCGCTCGACCGCGCCGCCGAGCTCGTCGCCCGGCACGCCCCCGAGGCCGTCCGGTTCGTCGCGACGTCCGCCTCCCGCGACGTGTCCAACCGGGAGGAGTTCGCCGCCGGGGTCCGCGCCCGGCTCGGGGTCGACCCCGACGTCGTCACCGGCGAGGAGGAGGCCGCGCTGAGCTTCGCCGGCGCCACGGCCGACCTCGCGCCCGAGGAGTCCCCGTACCTCGTCGTCGACCTCGGCGGGGGCTCCACCGAGCTGGTCCTCGGCGGCGACGTCGTGCGTGCGGCCCGGTCCTTGGACGTGGGCTCGGTCCGGATGACCGAGCGGCACCTGCACAGCGACCCCCCGACGGCCGACGAGGTCGCCGCGGCCCGGGCCGACGTGCGGGCCGTGCTGGCGGGCGGCGACGTCCCGGTCGAGCGGGCGCGCACGCTGGTCGGTGTCGCCGGGTCCGTCACGACGCTCACCGCCGCCGCGGTCGACCTCACCGAGTACGTCCCCGGCTGCCTGCACGGCGTCCGGCTGCCGATCGGGCAGGTGCTCGCCGCCTGCGACCGGCTGCTGCGGGCCACGCGCGCCGAGCGCGCCGCGATGCCCTTCGTCCACCCCGGCCGCGTCGACGTCATCGGCGCCGGCGCGCTCGTGTGGGCCAGCGTGCTGGAGCACGTCGCCGAGCGGGCCGGCCTCACCGAGGTCGTCACGAGCGAGCACGACATCCTCGACGGCATCGCCGTCGCCCTCGCCCGCACCCTCTGAGGCGTCCTGCGCCGGGGGATCGTCGACGCGCAGGGCCGGGAGCGGGGCGCGCCGCGTGCCGCCCGTCACGGTGCCCGGCAGCCGGGCGCGGGTCTGGCAGGGTGGGACGCATGAGCACCGTGACCGCCACGACCACTCGACGCATCGACGCGCCCGCCGAGCGCGTCCTCGCCGCACTGGCCGACTACCGCGGGACGCGGCCGCACCTGCTGCCCCAGCAGTTCACCGACTACGAGGTGATCGAGGGCGGTCAGGGGGCGGGCACGGAGGTCCGGTGGAAGCTGCACGCCACGAAGAAGCGGGTGCGCGACGTGCTCGCCGTCGTCACCGCGACCGACCGGCACGCCCTCGTGGAGAGCGACGCGAACTCCAGCCTGGTGACGACGTGGCGGGTGGAGGACGACGGCCCGGACGCCTCCGAGGTCGTCGTGACGAGCGAGTGGACCGGCGCCTCGGGCATCGGCGGGTTCTTCGAGCGCACCTTCGCCCCCCGCGGCCTGGACCGCATCTACGGCGAGCTGCTGGACAACCTCGCCGACGCCGTGGCCCGGTGACCACCCGGTGAGCCTGCCGGCCGAGCACCCCGGGACGGGGGAGCCGTTCACCTCCCCGGTCCCGCCGGGCACCGGGTGGCCGGGGGACCCCTCGGGGCCGGCGACGCCGGTGGCGCGCTCGGCCGCGCAGGTCCGCGAGCTGGCGCGCACCGACCTGGCCGAGCTGTCCGCGCGCAGCTGCGTGTGCCGGGCCTGCCCGCGGCTGGTGGCCTGGCGCGAGGACGTCGCCCGCGACAAGCGGCGCGCCTACCGCGGGGAGCCGTACTGGGGGCGTCCCGTGCCGAGCCTGGGGGTCCCGGACCCGCACGTCCTGCTCTGGGGGCTGGCCCCGGCGGCGCACGGGGGCAACCGCACGGGCCGGGTCTTCACCGGCGACCGGTCCGGGGACTGGATCGTGCGCGCCCTGCACCGCGCGGGCCTGGCGAACCGGCCCACGTCGGTGCACGCCGCCGACGGCCTGGAGCTGCACCGTACCCGGATCGTGGCCCCCGTGCGGTGCGCGCCGCCGGACAACCGGCCGACGACCACCGAGCGGGACACCTGCGCGGGCTGGCTGGACGCCGAGCTGGCGCTGGTGGCGACCGACCTGCGGGTGGTGCTGGCCCTGGGGGGTTTCGCCTGGGCCAGCGCCCTGCGCGCCGTGCGCCGCGCCGGCTGGGACGTCCCGCGCCCGCAGCCCCGCTTCGGTCACGGGGCCGAGGCGGAGCTGGGCGGGCCGCACGGGCCCGTCCTGCTGCTCGGCAGCTACCACGTCAGCCAGCAGAACACCTCCACCGGCCGGCTCACCGAGGCCATGCTCGACGCCGTCGTCGCGCGGGCCGCCGGGGTGGGGTGCACCGCCCGGTCCTGAGGGGCCGGCGCGGCTGCCAGAATGACCGCACGCGGTGGTGGGCGAGAGCCCGGGTGGCGTAACTGGTAGGCGCACGGGGCTTAAACCCCCGGGCCGTTCGCGGCGTGCGGGTTCGATCCCCGTCCCGGGTACCCCATCGTGATGATCCTGTGACCCCTGTCCGGAACCGTTCCCGGGTCCGGGGCGTTGGCACCCTCGACAGCACCCGCTCCGGAGGGGAGCCATGGAGAGCAAGAACCCGGTCTTCGCACGCAGCAACGAGTGGAAGCGCAACGGCTACGCGACGTTCGACGCGCCCAGCTCGGCGCAGCGGCGTCCCACCGACGCCCCCGACGCCTCGGCGCGCACGCTGGAGGACTGGTACCAGAAGCCGTCCGCCACCGCGGCGCAGTCGGGCCGCATGACCCTCGACGACGTCGTCCTGCGCACGGCGGCCCTGTTCGCCGTCCTGCTCGTGGGGGCCGGCGCCGGGTACCTCGGCGTCACGCGCACCACCCTGGGCTTCGGGCTCGTCATCGTCCCGGCCCTGATCGCCATGGTCCTCGGCATCTGGGCGCAGGTGTCCAAGAAGGTCCGCCCGGGCGTCATGTTCGCCTACGCGGCCCTCGAGGGCGTCTTCGTCGGCGCCATCTCGACGTTCTACGCCTCGCTCCACGACGGGATCGTCGGGCAGGCCGTCCTCGGCACCCTCGCCGCGTTCGCCGGGATGCTCCTGGCCTACAAGACGGGGATCATCCGCAACAGCCCCCGGTTCACCAAGATCCTGCTCATCGCGGGCGTGGGGTACCTCGTCTTCGGGCTGGTCAACCTCGGCCTGTGGGCCTTCACCGGTGCCAGCATCTACTCCGGCGGCGGGCCGCTGGCGATCCTCGTCAGCGCCTTCGGGGTCGTGCTGGCCTCGCTGTTCCTCGTCCTGGACTTCGACTACATCGAGCAGGGCATCAAGAACGGGCTGCCGGTCAGGGAGTCCTGGCGCGCCGGCTTCGGCCTCATGGTGACGCTGGTCTGGCTGTACCTGGAGATCCTGCGTCTCATCGCCATCCTGCGGGGCAACGACTGACCCCCAGCAGCGTGAGCATCACCGACGAGCTCGGTGCGCCGGAGTCCCGGCGCACCGAGCTCTCGCGCGTCCTGGCCCTGCAGACCGACCGCATCCGGGGTCTGCCCCTGGCCCGCCTGGACCGCGCCCGGCCCGGGGAGGAGCTCAGCGCCGCCGACGTCGTCCGCGCGGCCGCGCAGGACCTGGCCGACCTCGCCGCCGACGCCGAGGGGCAGCCGCGGCGGCCCGTGCCGCGGCTGGCCACCCACGGCCTCGGCGACCAGCTCGCCGTCCTGGGGGCCGACGTCCTGCGGCACGGTGACGCCGCGGCGCTCGCCGCCGCCCACGAGGTGCTGACGACGGTGCGCCGGGCGCTGTGACGTCCGCCGTCCGCATGGCTCCCCCTGTCCCGGCGGCGGGCCTGCACGGTGACGCCGCGGGGCACCTTCGAGCACCAGGACGCCGCCGACAACCTCCGGGCCGTCCTCGAGGGGGCGGGCTTCGTCGCCGTGACGGAGTGGGCCTGGCGCCCGCTGGGCACGCAGCGTGAGCACCAGCCGGACGTGATGGTCCTCGACCAGGCGCCGGCCGACCGGCGGGTCAACTGGACCGAGACGACCCCCGCTCTCGTCGTGGAAGTCACCTCACCCGGTGACGCGTCGAAGGACTGGGTGCGCACCCTGCGCGACGACGCCCGGTTCGGCGCTGCGCACCACTGGATCCTGGACCACCGCGACCACCGCCTCTACGCCTTCGCCCTCCGGGGCGGTCAGTACGACGAGGTCGTCCAGGGGGAGGCGCCCCTGCGCGTGCCCGGCTGGGACCGGCTCGGTGAGATCGACGTGCCCGCCCTCTGGCGGTAGCCCGTCGGCGACGCCCGGCCGGTGCGCGATGATGGGCCCATGCGCTACGCCGAGACCGTCGTGGACCTCGTGGGCGGAACCCCGCTGGTCAAGCTCAACAAGGTGACCGAGGGCCTGGCCTGCACGGTCCTGGCGAAGGTCGAGTACCTCAACCCCGGCGGCTCCGTGAAGGACCGCATCGCCACCCGCATGATCGAGGCCGCCGAGGCCGAGGGGTCCCTCAAGCCCGGGGGCACGATCGTCGAGCCGACGAGCGGCAACACCGGCGTCGGCCTCGCCCTCGTCGCCCAGCAGCGCGGGTACAGGTGCGTGTTCGTCTGCCCCGACAAGGTCAGCGTCGACAAGCGCAACGTCCTCAAGGCCTACGGCGCCGAGGTCGTCGTGTGCCCGACGGCGGTGCCGCCGGAGGACCCGCAGTCCTACTACTCGGTCTCCGACCGCCTCGTGCGCGAGATCGAGGGCGCCTGGAAGCCCGACCAGTACTCCAACGTCCACGGCCCCCGCAGCCACTACGAGACCACCGGGCCGGAGATCTGGGCCGACACCGAGGGGAAGATCACCCACTTCGTCACCGGTGTGGGCACCGGCGGGACGATCACGGGCACCGGGCGCTACCTCAAGGAGCAGGGCCCCGTGCGGGTGATCGGGGCCGACCCGGAGGGGTCGGTGTACTCCGGCGGCACGGGCCGGCCCTACCTCGTCGAAGGGGTGGGGGAGGACTTCTGGCCCACGGCGTACGACCCCTCGGTCCCGGACGAGATCATCGCCGTCTCCGACGCCGAGTCCTTCCTCATGACCCGCCGGATGGCCCGCGAGGAGGGCCTGCTCGTCGGCGGCTCCTGCGGCATGGCCGTCGTCGCGGCGCTGCGGGCGGCGAAGGACCTCGGCCCCGACGACGTCGTCGTCGTGCTGCTGCCGGACTCCGGCCGCGGTTACCTGGGCAAGATCTTCAACGACGACTGGATGGCCTCCTACGGCTTCCTCGACGCCGAGGAGGGCGGCACGGTCGGTGACGTGCTGCGGCAGAAGACGACCGGCCTGCCCGCTCTCGTGCACACGCACCCGACCGAGACCGTCCACGACGTCATCGAGATCATGCGCGAGTACGGCGTCTCCCAGTTGCCCGTCGTGGGGGCCGAACCGCCCGTCATGGCCGGCGAGATCGCCGGGGCGGTCACCGAGCGCACGGTGCTGGACGCGCTGTTCACCGGCAAGGCCGCGATGTCCGACGCCGTCAGCGCGCACATGGGCCCGCCGCTGCCCCTGGTCGGGGCGGGGCAGTCGGTGAGCGATGCGCGCGAGGTGTTCACCGCGGCCGACGCGGCCGTCGTGGTCGAGGACGGCAAGCCGGTGGGGGTCATCACCCGGCACGACCTGCTGGCCTACCTGGCCCACTCGCACTGACGGAGGGCTGCGTCCCGCGCGGGGTCACTCGTGCGCGGGACGCAGCCGGGCCCGCCGGAGTGGGGCGGGCCCGACCGACTCGCGCGGCAGGAACGTGTGCAGCGAGCGCGGGTCCGGGGCCGGGGGTTCCTCCCCGCGGATGAGGGCGAGCAGGCGCTGCACCCCCTCCCGGCCCTGGCGCTCGACGTCGTTGGCCACCGTCGACAGGCTCGGGGTGCTGTACCGGCCGCAGTCGTGGTCGTCCCAGCCGAAGACGCTGAGGTCGCGGGGGATGCGCCAGCCGCGTTCCACGGCGGCGCGCATGGCCCCCAGCGCCGAGTGGTCGTTGCCGGCGACGACGGCCGTGACCGGGGTGTCGCGCGGCAGGGCCATGACCGCGTCGTGCCCGGAGCGGCCCTTCCAGCTGCCCGCCACGACGGTGCCGGACAACCCCAGCTCGGCGGTGGTGTCCAGGAACGTCTGCTGCCGGTTGCGGGCCGAGGCGTAGTCGGCCGGCCCGCTGACGTGCAGGAGGTGCCGGTGGCCGAGGTCGGCCAGGTGCCGCACGATCTGACCGCACGCCGCGCCGTCGGCCAGCGCCCCGCGGCTGTGCAGCTCCTCGTCGTAGTTGGCCACGGCCACGACGGCCGTGGTGCCGGTGGCCCGGGGGGTGTGCGGGCCGGACCCGAGGGCCAGGACCCCCTCGAACTCCCCGGAGTCGGCGACCTCCTGCCAGTGGTCGTTCCCCCCGGCGGCGTTCTCGCGGCCGATGAGGTCCACCGCCCAGCCGGCCTCGTGGGCCACCGACATGGCGGCGGAGATGAGCCGCAGCGGCAGCCCCGTCGTGGAGGGCACGAGCAGGGCGATGCGCCCGGTGCGGCGGGTGCGCATGGACCGGGCGATGAGGTTGGGGCGGTAGTTCAGCTGCCCGATCGCGGCCTCGACCCGCTCGGCGGTGTCCGGGCGCAGGCCACCGTTGCCCCGCAGGTAGCGCGACACCGTCTGGTGCGACACCCCGGCCAGGGCGGCGACCTCGTAGATGGTCGCCTTCTTCGTCCGCACGCCGTCCTGACCCACGGTCCACCTCTCTGGAAACCGTTTCCCGAACTCGTTGACACCCCGAGTGATCGATAACTAGAGTAACCGCAGTCAACGAAGATTATCGATCACTCTGTGGTCGACTCCGCCTCTGGAGAGGGAAACCCCGGTGAGCACACCAGACCCCGGACGACCCGTGCGGTTCGCCGCCGTCGGCCTCGACCATGCTCACGCCTTCGGGCAGATCGCCGGCCTGCTGGCCCAGGGGTGCGACCTCGTGGGTTTCGCCTCCGACGACCCGTCGGCCTCGGTGGCCCGGGCCGTGGCCCAGCGCTGGCCCGACGTCCCCTGGTTCGAGGACGCCGACCGGTTGCTGACCGACCCCGACATCGACCTCATCGTCACCGCGGCCGTCCCCGACCGCCGGGGCCCGATCGCCGTCACCGCGCTGCGCAGCGGCAAGGACGTCGTGGCCGACAAACCCGGCTGCATCAGCCTGGACCAGCTCGAGGAGGTCGAGAAGGCGGTCGCCGAATCGGGCCGCTTCTGGTCGGTCACGTTCTCCGAACGGTTCGAGGTCCGCGCCGCGGTCAAGGCCGGGGAACTCGTGCAGGCCGGGCGCATCGGCCGCGTCGTGCAGACGATCGGCCTCGGCCCGCACCGCGAGGGCGACCGCGCCCACCTCGCCGGCGGCGAGGGCCGCCCGGAGTGGTTCTACGACCGGAACCGCACCGGCGGGATCCTCACCGACATCGCCAGCCACCAGGTCGACCAGTTCCTCTTCTACACCGGGTCGAGCACGGGGGAGGTGGTGAGCAGCACCGTCGCCAACTACACCCACCCCGACTCCCCGGGGATGCAGGACTTCGGGGAGGTCACCCTGGCCTCCGAGCACGCCCACGGGTACGTGCGGGTCGACTGGTACACCCCGCAGGGCCTGCCCACGTGGGGCGACGGGCGCATGACGATCCTGGGCACCGAGGGTTTCATCGAACTGCGCAAGTACGTCGACCTGGCCGGTCGCGAGGGCGGGGACCACCTGTTCCTCGTCGACGGCGAGACCACCCAGCGCATCGACTGCTCCGACGTCGACCTGCCGTACTACCCCGCCCTCGTGCACGACGTGCGGAACCGGACCGAGACGGCCTGCCCCCAGGCGCACACGTTCGAGGTGATGCGCCTGGCCCTGGTGGCCCAGCGCGACGCGCGGGTGCGGGGGGCGGCGCAGTGAGCGGGGCCGAGGGGACGCTGCGCGTGGGGATCGTCGGCTGCGGCGGCATCGCCCGCTCCCACGCCCGCGCCTACGCCGCCGACCCGCGGGTGGAGATCGTGGCCGTCCACGACGTGCGCCCGGAGGCGGCGCAGGAGTTCGCGGCCGAACTCGGCGCCCTCGCCTGCGACTCCCTGGCCGAGATGGCCGCCCGGGACGTCCAGCTCGTCTCGGTCTGCACCCCGCCCGGCACGCACACCGACACCACCGTGGCCCTGCTGGAGCAGGGGACCTCGGTGCTGCTGGAGAAACCGCCGACGGTGAACCTGGCCGACATGGACCGCATCGCCCGGGCCGAGGCGGGCAGCCCCGGTGCGGTGTTCGTCGTCTTCCAGCACCGCCACGGGTCCGGGGCCAAGCGCGCCCACCGCCTCCTGGCCGACGGCTCGCTCGGGGTGGCGCAGGTCGCGGTCTGCGAGACGCTCTGGTACCGCCCGGACAGCTACTTCGACCCGCAGTGGCGGGGGAACTGGGCCGGGGAGGGCGGGGGCCCCACCCTGGGGCACGGCATCCACCAGATCGACCTGCTCCTGCACCTGCTGGGGGAGTGGACCACCCTGGAGGCCCGGGCCTGCCGGGTCGCCCGGCCGGTGGAGTTCGAGGACGTCGCCACGGCCTCGGTCACGTTCGCCGGCGGGGCCGTCGCCTCGATCACGACGAGCCTGCTGTCCCCGCGCGAGGTCAGCCGCATCCGGATCGACACTACGGCCGGAACCCTGGAGGTCGACCACCTCTACGGGTACACCGACACCGACTGGACGTGGTTCCCGGTGCCCGACGCCGGGACCGCGGCGGCCAACGGGACGGACCCGGGCACCGCCCGGGCGGGCGGGGCCGCGGCCACCGACGCCCTGGAGACCCCCGACGTCTGGACGGCCTCGGCGGGGGAGGACGTGCCGTCCAACCACGCCGCCCAGATCCACGACCTCGTGGGCGACCTGCTCGCCGGTCGGCCGCACCCGACCACGCTGGCGAGCACCCGGCCCACGATGGAACTCGTCACGGCCCTGTACGCCTCCGCGCTGGAGGGCAGGCCGGTCGCGCGCACCGACCTCACCCCGGACAGCCCGTTCTACCGCAGCCTCGACGGCGGGCTGCCCGCGCAACGGGTCACGGACCGGATGTCCACCACCTCCTGACCCACCCGGCCGGGCCCGACCGGCCGGTCCGGCCCGACCGCCCAGCACCACCCCTCGACTCGACGACGACCGCAGAGGTGTGTCCCATGTCCCAGCGACGGCCCGCACGACCGCCGGCCCACCCGCGCCCCGTCCTCGCGCACCGGGGGAGGGTCCCGCGGTGAGCGCCATCTCCGAACTGTCCTCCCTGCGCTCGGGTTCGCGCCGGTCGCGCACCCCGGAGGAGAAGGCGGCCCTGCGCCGGGAGAACACCCGGGACAACAAGGCCGCGTACCTGTTCCTCATCCCGTGGTTCATCGGCCTCGTCGTCATCACGATGGGCCCGCTGATCGCCAGCCTGTACCTGTCGTTCACGCGGTACAGCCTGCTGCAGCCGCCGGAGTGGATCGGCGTCCAGAACTACGTCGACATGCTCGGCGACACCCGGTTGCACAACTCGCTGAAGACCACGTTCGTCTACGTGGCCGTCGGCGTGCCGCTGCAGCTGGCGTTCGCCCTGCTGGTGGCGGTCGTGCTGGACCGCGGCATGCGCGGCCTCCCCCTGTACCGCTCCGTCTTCTACCTGCCCTCGATGCTGGGCGGGTCGGTCGCCATCGCCCTGCTGTGGCGCCAGATGTTCGGCACCGAGGGCCTGGTCAACCAGGTCCTGGGGCTGGTGGGCATCGAGTCCACGACGGGCTGGGTCTCCGACCCGAGCTACGCGCTGTGGACGATCATCCTGCTGCACGTGTGGACCTTCGGGTCCCCGATGGTCATCTTCCTGGCCGGGCTGCGCCAGATCCCGGCGATGTACTACGAGGCCGCGGCCGTGGACGGGGCGACGCGGTGGACGCGGTTCCGCCGGATCACGCTGCCGCTGCTGTCGCCGATCATCTTCTTCAACCTCGTGCTGCAGCTCATCAACGCCTTCCAGTCCTTCACCCAGGCATTCGTCGTCTCGGCCGGGACCGGTGGGCCGGCGGACTCCACGCTGTTCTACTCGCTGTACCTGTACCAGAAGGGTTTCGCTCAGTTCCAGATGGGGTACGCGGCCGCGATGGCGTGGTTGCTGGTCCTCATCGTCGGTGTGCTGACCGCCGTCAACTTCCTCCTCTCGAAGTACTGGGTGTTCTACGATGACTGAGCTGCAGGAGAGTGCCGCCCCCAGGACCACGACGCCCGGGGCGAAGCAGGCGGCAGGGCCGGGGCGCGCGTCCCGCACCGCCCGGTCCTGGGTCAAGCACCTGGTGCTGATCGCCGTCAGCATCCTCATGATCTACCCGCTGCTGTGGCTGGTGGTCTCCTCGTTCCGCCCGACCGAGGTGATCTTCCGGACCCCGGGGCTGTGGATCAACGAGCTGTTCACCGACAACTACACGGACGGGTGGACGGCCCTGGCCCGGCCGTTCGGGCACTACATCATCAACTCCGGCATCGTCGTCGTCGGGGCCGTGGTGGGCAACCTGTTCGCCTGCTCGCTGGCCGCCTACGCCTTCGCCCGCTGCCGGTTCCGCTTCAAGACGCTGTGGTTCTCGATCATGCTCGTCACGGTCATGGTCCCGATCCACGTGGTCCTGGTCCCGCAGTACATCCTGTTCAACAACCTCGGCTGGGTGAACACGTTCGTCCCGCTGATCCTGCCCAAGTTCCTGGCCACGGACTCGTTCTTCATCTTCCTCATGGTGCAGTTCATCCGCGGCATCCCCCGGGAACTGGACGAGGCGGCGCGCATCGACGGCTGCGGCCACGGCCGGATCTTCCTGCGGGTCATGCTGCCCCTCATGGGGCCGGCGCTGGCCACCACGGCGATCTTCACGTTCATCTGGACGTGGTCGGACTTCTTCACCCCGCTCATCTACCTGACCGACCCGAACGCCTACACCGTCCCGGTGGCGCTGAGGAGCTTCCTCGACGCGACCAGCGGCAGCAACTGGGGCGCGATGTTCGCGATGTCCGTCGTGACGCTCGTGCCGCTGTTCCTGGTGTTCCTCTTCGGTCAGCGGTTCCTGGTCAAGGGGATCGCCACCACCGGCGGCAAGTGACCGTCCCCCGCCCGCACGCACCACTCCGCGCACCTTCGACGAGAACGGCCTCGCTGACATGATCAACGCTGACGTGAACCCCGCGACCCCGAACCCCACCACCACCCGCCGGGGCCTGACCCGGCGCCAGGCGGTCACGACCCTGGCCGCCACCGGGTCCGTCGCGGCCCTGGCCGCCTGCGCCCCCGGCAGCTCCGGCGGGTCCTCCGGAGGCGACGGTGGGGGCGGCACCCTGCGCGTGTCGACCTGGGGCAACGACTCCCGCCTCAAGCTCACCCAGGAGGCCGCGGCCGCGTTCGAGAAGGCCAACCCGGACATCAAGGTCACGATCGAGAACACCGAGTGGACCGCCTACTGGGACAAGCTCGCGACGGGGACGGCCGCCAACGACTCGCCCGACGTCATCCAGATGGACGAGCTCTACATCGCCGCCTACGGCACCCGCGGTGCGCTGCTGGACCTCGAGACCGTCTCGGACCAGCTGGACCTGTCCGACATGAACGAGAACATGCGCGAGACCGGGGTGGTGGACGACACCTTCGTCGGGGCGCCCATCGGCACCGGCAACTTCTCGGTGGGGGTGAACCCCGTGCTGCTGGAGCAGGCCGGCGTCCCCATGCCCGACGACACCACCTGGACCTGGGACGACTTCGCCGACATCGCCGCCCAGGTGAGCACCGCCCTGGGTGCCCAGGGGATCTTCGGGTTCGACATGTTCGGGGCGGGCACGGCGGAACTCGGCTCCTGGGTGCGCCAGTTCGGGCAGGAGGTCTTCCCCCGCGAGGGGGAGACCCCCGTCGAGGTGGACACCGTGACCCGCTTCTTCGAGTACGCCAACCGCCTCATCGAGATCGGGGCCACACCCCCGGCGTCGATCCAGAGCGAGAACACCTCCGCCGCGCTGGACGCGACCCTCTTCGCGACCAACCGCTCGGCCTTCCACCTGCAGTTCCACACCCAGATCTCCGCCTACGCGGCCGCGAGCGGGAACACGTTGCAGCTGCTGCGGCTGCCCGCCCAGAGCGCCGGCGAGTCGCCCCGGATGGTGAACAAGGCCTCGATGTACTGGTCGATCGCCTCCCGCACCTCCCAGAGCGAGAACGCGGCGAAGTTCATCGACTTCATGCTCACCGACCCCGCGGCCACGACGATCCTGACCACCGAGCGCGGCATCCCCGCGATCCCGGCGGTGCAGGAGGACATCCTGCCCGCGCTGAGCCCGCAGGGCACCATCGCCCTGGAGTTCACCCAGGAGATCACGTCCGAGGTGGTCGACCCGCCGCAGGTCACGCCCGCCACCGCCTCCGCGTGGAACACCGACTTCCCCACGATCGGCACCGAGGTGATCTTCGGCAGGACCACCCCGGCCGAAGGCGCCCAGCGCACGGTCTCCACCGCCGAGAGCCTGCTCTGAGCCGGCGATGACGAGGATCACCGACGCCCGCGTGGTCGTCAGCTCACCCGGGCGCAACTACGTCACCCTCGTCGTCGAGACGAGCGACGGGGTCGTGGGGGTGGGGGACGCGACGCTCAACGGCCGGGAGCTGGCCGTCGCGTCCTACCTGCGCGACCACGTCTGCCCGTTGCTCGTCGGACGCGACCCCGCCCGCATCGAGGACACCTGGCAGTACCTCTACAAGGGCGCCTACTGGCGGCGGGGGCCGGTCACCATGACGGCCGTCGCGGCCGTCGACGTCGCCCTGTGGGACGTCAAGGGCAAGGTGGCGGGCCTGCCGGTCTACCAGTTGCTCGGCGGCGCCTCCCGCGACGGGGTCCTCGTCTACGGCCACGCCGACGGCCGCGACGTCCCCGAGCTGCTGGAGGCCGTCGCGGCGCACCTGGAGCAGGGGTACGAGGCGGTGCGCATCCAGGCCGCGGTGCCCGGGGTGGTCGGCACCTACGGCGTCTCCCAGCACGACGGGCTGATCTACGAACCGGCCAGCGGGGCGCGGCCGGAGGAGACGACGTGGGAGACCACGTCCTACCTCGACTTCGCCCCGCGGGTGTTCGAGGCCGTCCGCGACCGGTTCGGGTTCGGGGTGCACCTGCTGCACGACGTGCACCACCGGCTGACGCCCATCGAGGCCGCGAGACTGGGCAGGTCCCTGGAGCCCTACCGGCCGTTCTGGATCGAGGACGCCACCCCGGCCGAGGACCAGAGCGCGTTCCGCACGGTCCGGGCGCACACGACGACCCCGCTGGCCGTGGGGGAGGTGCTGAACTCCATCTGGGACGTGCAGACCCTCATCACCGAACGGCTCGTCGACTACGTCCGCACGTCCGTCTCGCACACCGGGGGGATCTCGCACCTGCGCAAGCTCTACGCCCTCGCCGAGCTGTACGGGGTGCGTTCGGGGGCCCACGGCGCCGGGGACCTGTCCCCGGTCGCGCACGCGGCGGCCCTGCACCTGGACCTGGCGATCCCGAACTTCGGGATCCAGGAGCACATGGGCCACCGCGACCCGGCGGGGGAGGTGTTCACCTCGTCGTACACCTTCAGCGGCGGGTACATGCACCCCGGCCAGGCCCCCGGCCTCGGGGTGGAGTTCGACGAGCGGGCCGCGGCCCGGTTCCCCTACGAACCGCGGTACCTGCCCGTGGCCCGCCGCCGGGACGGCACCCTGCACGACTGGTGAGCCGCCCCGGCGGGGTCAGTAGCGGATCGCGTCGATGACCTTGGCCCGCACGGCCATCGTCGCCGGGACCAGCCCCGCCAGGGCCCCGACGGCGGTGGCCGCCAGCAGCCCCTCGACCGCGGCCGAGACCGGGAACGGCGGGACGTCCTGCAGGGTGACCCCGGCGGGCAGGACGGCCTCCAGCGGGACGTTCGACACCAGGACGACCGACAGCACCACGGCGGCGAACCCCGCGACGAACGTGGCCGCCACCGACTCCAGCAGGACGGCGAAGAACACCCGGGCCCCGGTCGCGCCGAAGCTGCGGCGCACCCCGATCTCGCGGATCCGCTGCCGCACCGTGACGAGCCCGACGTTGAGGACGCCGATGCCGCCGAGCAGCAGCGCGAACACGCCGACGCCGCGGACGCCGTAGGCCAGCACGGTGTCGATGATGCCGAGCTCGTCGCCGGCGTCCTGGCGCCAGACCGAGACCGAGTACCCCGGCAGGCTGGCCTGGACCTCGGTCTGCAGGGCCGCGACCAGCGCCTCGGCGTCGGCGTCGGGCACCCACAGCTCCAGGGTGGGCGGGGAGGTGTTCGCCGGGTCCCCGGTGAGGTTCCAGCGGGTGACGTCGGCGTTCAGGACGTAGGCGCCCGGCACCTGCGGGTCGTAGCTCGCCCCGGCCGAGATCCCGACGACGGTCGCCGTCACCGGGGTGTCCCCGCCCAGTACGACCGTCGGCGGCCGGGCCGGGTCGAACCCGCCGAGCTGGTCGGCGAAGGCCTGGTTCACCACGAGCCGGGGGGAGAACGCCTGCGTGTCCGCGCCGGTGAACCAGCGGCCCCGGTCGGTGATGACGCGGTGCATCGTGCCGAAGCTGGGGTCGACGCTGGTGGCCTGCACGAGCTGGGTCCCGGCCGGGAACCGGGCGGTGAGCTGACCCCCGCCCTGGGAGGTCAGCCCCCACCACGCCGTCTCGTGCCGCGTGGCGGCCTCGCGCAGCGCCGCCTGGGCGGTGCGCGTCGTCTCCGCCGACAGCGGCCCGTTCGGGTAGGCGTTGACGTTCAGCGTCGCCGGGCGCCCGGCGGCGCGTTCGTTGCCCTCCCCGACCATCTGCCGCGCCATGTTCCCGGCCGCGGTGATGGTCGTCATCGCGAACACCGCCAGGAACACCCCGACCAGGGACAGCACGACGCGCACGCGGTGCACGCGGATCTCGCTCCACGCCTCGGTGACGGCCGCGACCAGGCCGGTGAGGAACCCCGCCGCGCCCGTCACACCGTCTCCCGGTGCGCGGTGGCGCTCGCGGCCGCGTCGGCCGTGATCTCGGACAGGACGCCGTGGTCGAGGCGGAACCGCCGGTCGGCGCGGGCGGCGACGGACAGGTCGTGCGTGATGGTGACCAGGGTCGTGCCGTCCTCGCGCACGAGCTCCTCCAGCACGTCCATGACCGCCGAGCCGGTGTCGACGTCCAGGGCGCCGGTCGGTTCGTCGGCCAGCAGGACCCGGGGCCGGCGGACGAGGCTGCGGGCCAGGGCCACGCGCTGCTGCTCACCACCGGACAGCTTCTCGGGCATGGTGTCCAGCCGGTGCCCGAGCCCGACGCGTTCGAGCATCTCCCGGGCGGTGCGCCGGCGGTGCCAGAACTCCCGGCCGCTGCCGTAGAGCAGGGGGTTGGCCACGTTCTCCGTCGCCGTGCGCCCGGGCAGCAGGTTGAACTGCTGGAACACGAACCCGAACGTCTGCCCGCGCAACCTCGCGGTCCGGCGGGCCGAACGGCCCGCGGTGGGCCGGCCGTCGAGCAGGTACTCACCGCTGGTGGGGGTGTCGAGCAGGCCGATGATGTTCAGCAGCGTGGACTTGCCCGACCCCGAGCGGCCGACGACGGCGACGTGCTCGCCGCGGGCGACGTGCAGGTCGACGCCGGTGAGGATGCGCAGGTCGGTGCCGTCGGGGAGGCGGACGCTGCGGGAGACCCCGGTGAGGGACAGGGCCGGTGCGCCCGGCCGGGGGTCGCCGGGGCCCATCAGTACCCCATCCCGTACATGCCGCCCGGGTCGGTCGGGGTGTCGGTGCCGGGGACGAACTGCAGCACCTGCCGGCCCTCGTCGAGGCCCCCGGTGATCTCGACGTTCTCCCCGTCGGTCAGCCCCAGCGTCACGGGGGTCTCGGTGGTGCTGCCGTCCTCGGCGACCGTCCACACCGTGCCGGTGCCGACGGTGCCCCGGACGGCGGTCACGGGGGCCAGCAGCACCCCGCTCGCCTGCCCGGCGGTGACCTCTACCGCGGCGGACAGACCGGCGAAGACCTGGACCCCGTCCGGGACGGCGCAGGTGACGTTCGCGCCCGTCATGGCGCTGGAGGGGTCGGCGGGCATCCCGGTGTAGGGGTCGGTCCCGCCGCCCCCGCCCCCGGACCCGCTCTCACCGCCGGCCGGTGGGGTGCCGGTGCGCAGCCCGGTGCACTCGAAGGTCCCCGGGCCGCCGGGCACGGTGACCTGCGCGCTCGTGGGGGGCGTCAGGAGGCGGTACTGCTGGGCCTGGGTGAGCGGGGCCGAGACCGTCAGGGTGCCGGGGCTGACGGTGGCCACAGCCTGCCCGACGGTCACGTCCTGGCCGGCGAGGACGTCGAGGGTGGCCAGCGTGCCCGCGACGGTCGACGTCACGGTGACGGTCTTCGTCGTGGCCGCGGGCGCGCCGCCGGTCGCCGCCGGGTCCCCGGCCGTGCCCGTGGCCGTGCTCGTGGCGGGGGGTTCCACGGTGACGACGACCGTGAACAACGGGGTGCCCTTCTCCACCGCCTGGCCGACCTCGGCGCGCACCCTGCCGACCTGCCCGGCGGCCGTCGCCTTGACGGTCGTGGCGGGGTCGGCCGCGATGGTGCCCTGCAGGTCCACCGTGTTCACCACGTCCCCGCGCACGATCGCCGTGGCCGGGGGGTCGACGACGGCGGACGGGCTCGCCGCCGCGCCGGCGTCGCGCTCGCCCGTGCGCACGAACGCGATCCACAGCAGGGCGATCGCGATGAGCGCCCAGACGACGAGCCTGAGCGCGGGGAAGACCACGGTCCTGACGACACCCACGACGACACCTCTCTCGTGCGGCCGGGGGTCGCTGGTGCCGGGTGCCTCCGCCGTTCCCCCGAGCGGCTGCGCGGAACGTAGCAGCGGCACCGCGGGGGGTGGGGGAGGAACCGGGTCCTGGAAATCAGCGCGTCGCCGGTGCGGCGTTCAACCACTCCCGCAACGCCATCGCCTCCCGCGCCAGCACGTCCGGGTCGTCCTCGGGGACGAACTCCAGCAGGACGTCGTGCCCGTCCCCCGACTCCCGCAGCGCGGCGGCGACCCGCGTCCACAGCGCCTCCCGCGTCCGCAGCGGGTTGCGCTGCGTGCCCGGTCCCCAGGAGAAGGCGTGCACGGTGCTGACCCGGTCGCCGAACGCGGCCAGCTCGGCCAGGGCCTCCTCGTCGGTGGCGTCGACCGTCGGCTGCCAGTAGGTCGTCAGGGCCGGCCGGCCCACGAGGTCGTCGACCTCCCGCAGCAGCCGCAGCGTGGAGTCCGTCGTGTCGGTGAGCGTCCCGCCGTGGGACTCGGTGCCGATCTGCAGGCCGAGGTCGTCGGCGCGGCGGACGGCGTCGGCGAGCGCACGCACGACCGGGCCGCGGTCGCCGGTGCCGGCCGAGCCGGTGTCCCCGGCCCACACCCGCACGCGCGGGGCGCCGAGCGCCGCGGCGGTCCCCAGCACGTCGGCGACGTCGGGTCCGCCCTCGGCCCCGCCGGCGACCCCGGCCCGCAGGTAGGAGCCGTAGGAGGCCACGGTCAGCCCGGCGTCGGCCGTGCGGGCCGCGACCTCCCGGGCCCGGGCCCGGTCCCCGACGGGGACGTGGACGTCGGCGCCCCACTCGACCGTGGCCAGGCCGGCGCGCGCGGCCAGGTCGAGGAGGGCCGGCGGGTCGAGCTGCCGGAAGGTCACCGAGCACAGTCCTGGGATGAGCACGCGATCGATCCTTGCACGGCGGCGCTCGCTGGCCTAGCCTTTGGGAAAGCGCATTCCCAACGAGTCAGGAGGAGGCCCGCGATGACGCAACGCCTCGGTGTGGTCATGAACGGCGTGACGGGTCGGATGGGGTACCGGCAGCACCTGCTGCGCTCGGTCCTGGCGATCCGCGAACAGGGCGGTGTGGAACTGCCCGACGGTTCCCGGGTGCAGCTCGAACCGCTGCTGGTCGGGCGGTCGGAGGACAAGCTGCGCGACATCGCCCGGCGCCACGGCCTGGAGAAGTTCACCACCGACGTCGACGGCGCCCTGGCCGACGACGACTACCCGCTCTACTTCGACGCCCAGCTGACCTCGGCCCGCCAGCAGTCGATCCACAAGGCCATCGCCGCCGGCCGGCACGTCTACACCGAGAAGCCGACGGCCGAGACCCTCGAGGGCGCGATCGACCTGGCCCGCGCCGCGACCAGCGCCGGGGTCAAGAACGGCGTCGTGCACGACAAGCTCTTCCTGCCCGGCCTGGTCAAGCTGCGGCGCCTGGTGGAGTCGGGGTTCTTCGGCCAGATCCTCTCCGTCCGCGGGGAGTTCGGGTACTGGGTCTTCGAGGGGGACTGGCAGCCCGCGCAGCGGCCGAGCTGGAACTACCGCGCCGAGGACGGCGGCGGCATCGTCGCCGACATGTTCTGCCACTGGAACTACGTCCTGGAGCAGACGGTCGCCCCCGTCGAGGCCGTGACCGCGCGCGCCGTGACGCACGTGCCGGTCCGCCACGACGAGAAGGGCGAGGCCTACAAGGCGACCGCCGACGACGCGGCCTACGCGATCTTCGAGCTCGAGGGCGGGATCGTCGCCCAGCTGAACTCCTCCTGGGCCGTCCGCGTCGACCGCGACGAACTCGTCGAGTTCCAGGTCGACGGCACCCACGGCAGCGCCGTCGCCGGGTTGTTCGGCTGCAAGGTGCAGCCGCGCTCGGCGACGCCCAAGGCCGTGTGGAACCCCGACCTGCCCGAGGCGCACCGCTACCGCGACGACTGGCTGCCCGTCCCGGACAACACCACGTTCGACAACGGGTTCAAGACGCAGTGGGAGCAGTTCGTCCGGCACGTCGTGGCCGACACCCCGCACCCCTACGACTTCCTCTCCGGCGCCCGGGGCGTGCGGCTGGCCGAGGCCGGGCTGGCCTCCTCTGCGCAGGGCCGGCGCATCGAGCTCGAGGAGATCGTGCTGTGACGGTGACGAACGCCGGGACGGTGACGAACGCCGGGACGGTGACGAACGCCGGGACGGCCACCGGCGAGCGCGCCCTCGTGGGCGAGGTCGTGCGGGTACCGCAACGTTCGGCCTCCGGGGCGGTCGAACTCGTCGACCACGCCGTGTCCGAACCCGTCGCGTGGGAGGTCCCGACCGGGCCGGCGACCTCGCGCGCGGTGTTCGCGGCGGCCCACGTCGTGCCGCGCGTGGACGCCGAGAACGTGCCGGGCGCCCCGGCCGTCCTGGACTGGGACTCCACCCTCGCCTTCCGGCACCGGCTGTGGTCCCTGGGCCTGGGCGTTGCCGAGGCGATGGACACCGCGCAGCGGGGGATGGGCCTGGACTTCGCCGCCACCGCCGACCTGGTGCGCCGCAGCGCGGCCGAGGCCGCCTCGGTCGGCGGGGCCATCGCCGCCGGGGTCGGCACCGACCAGCTCGACCCCGGCCTGCACCCCCTGGCCGCGGTGCGCGCCGCCTACGAGGAGCAGCTCGCCCTGGTCGAGGACGCCGGCGCCCAGCCGATCCTCATGGCCTCGCGCCACCTGGCCGCCGCGGCGGTCGGTCCCGAGGACTACCTGGAGCTGTACTCCGGGCTGCTCGCCCAGGTGCGCCGCCCCGCCGTCCTGCACTGGCTGGGGGAGGTGTTCGACCCGGCCCTGGCCGGGTACTGGGGTTCGCGCGACGTGGCCGCGGCCACCGACGCGTTCTGCGACCTGGTGCAGGCCAACGCCTCCCGCGTCGACGGGGTCAAGGTCTCGTTGCTCGACGCCGACCACGAGCGGGCGCTGCGGCGGCGGCTGCCCGCCGGTGTCCGGCTCTACACCGGCGACGACTTCAACTACCCCGACCTCATCGCCGGCGACGGGCAGTCCCACAGCGACGCCCTGCTGGGGATCTTCGCGGGCATCCCGCAGATCGCCGCGGCCGGGCTCGTCCGGCTCGACGCCGGGGACGTCGCCGGGTTTCGGGCCGCCCTGGACCCGACGGTGGAGCTGGCCCGGCACGTGTTCGGCGCCCCGACGCCGTACTACAAGGCCGGCATCGCGTTCCTGAACTGGCTCGACGGCCGCCAGCCCGGGTACGCCATGGTCGGCGGGCTGCACGCGGCCCGCAGCGCCGTGCACCAGGCCCGCACGTTCGTGCTCGCCGACCGGGCCGGCGTCCTGACCGACCCGGCCGGTGCGGCCGGGCGGATGCGGCAGTACCTGGCGGTGCACGGGCTGGTGTGAGGGCCGGGCCGGGCGAGCGCCCCGCGTCAGGGCACCGGGCGGGCCCCGGGCGCGGGGCGCAGCTCGGCCCACAGGGACCCGGCCCCGCCCACGGCCCGCACGTCGGTCTCCACGACGAGCCCGGCCCCGGGCGGGTGCCCCGCGCCCAGGACGGCGGCCACGGCGCCGGCCTCCTGGGCGGACCCGTCGACCGACAGCGTCGCCCACCGGCCCTGCGGGGGCAGGCGCAACGTCACCCGCGCGGTGCCGCAGGCGTCCAGGGCCGGGGCCAGCAGCGCGCGCAGCGCAGCCGTGAACCCGGGACCGGCCGCGTCGTCCCCGCCCCCGGGCCCGTGGCGGCGGTCGTCCACGACGTCGACCTCGCAGCCGCGCCCGCGCGCCCGGCGCAGCGCGACGCGGACGTCCTCGTCCAGCAGGTCGCGGGCGCGCAGGTCGTCGCGCAGGCGGCGTTCGACCGCCAGGGCGGCCCGGGCCAGCCCGGGCCAGGAGGGCTCGCCGGGGTCGGTCAGCGCGACCCGCCGCAGCAGCGGGACCACGTCGTGCTCCAGGTCCTCGCGCCGCCGCTGTGCGCTGCGGCTGCGGGCCTCGGCGGCCGCGCGCCCGGCCACCGAGGCGCTCTCCTCGGCCGTGTACCGGGCTACGTCCCGGGCCGTGCGGTCGAACAGCAGGCGCACCCCCACCGCGGCCGTGAACCACACGAGGGCGGGCTGGTTCAGCGCCGCGAACGCCACCGCCCGGTGCGGCAGGCCCGAGGACAGCACGCACGCGGCGAGCACGCCCGCCGAGGCCAGCTCGGCGCCCAGGGCGGCCAGGGGCCGGCGCCGCAGCACCAGGGCGGCCACGACGATCTGCGTCAGCCCGGGCCACCAGTTGGCGTACGTGCGCCACAGCCCCTCGTCCAGGAACGGGGTGACGGCCAGTCCGCTGAGCGGCACGACGGTCGCCATCGCCAGGGCCGCCGGCCGCGACAGCGCGATCGGCCCCCCCAGCAGCGGTCGCACCGCCGCGGCGCTGACCGCCAGGACGGCCAGCAGCGCCGTCACCGACAGCCCCGGCCACCGGTGCTGGTGCAGGGACAGCAGCGCCACGAGCGGGCCGTGGGAGAACAGCCAGATGACGGCGCCGAGCAGGCAGGCGCGCTGCACCCGCGTCACGCCCGGGCCCCCGGGAGGCCGGCCGGGTCGAGCACCGGGACGCTGAGCAGGACGACCGTCCCCACCCCCGGGGCCGAGCGCACCAGGGCCCGGCCGCCGACGACCGCCGCGCGCCGGCGCACCGACACGTCCAGCCCGAGCCGGGGACTCGCCCGGCGGGGGTCGAACCCGGCCCCGTCGTCGCGCACCTCCACGCTCAGCCGCCCCGGCCCGTCCGGCCCGGGGGAGCGCACCCGCACCCGCACCCGCACCCCGGGGGCCACGCCTTCGCGCGCGCCGTGCCGGCGGGCGTTGCGGCACGCCTCGACCGTCGCGGCCCGCAGCGCCTCCAGGGCCTCGGCGGGCACCAGGGCCCGCGAGCGGTCCGGGTCCGGGCGCAGGTCGGCCGCGGGCAGCTCGGCCGCGACGGCCTCCCCGAGCCGGTGGACCGCGTCGGCGACCGGCACCGGCCGGCCCGGGCCCGTCCCACCGTCGGGTTCGTGCACGACGCTGGTCAGGGCCCGGCCCGCGGCCTGCCGCGCGTGGAGCCGGTCGGTGTCGTCGCGGGCGTGCGCGGCCAGGGACAGGGAGGCCAGCACGTCGTCGTGGACGATCCCGTCCCAGCGGGAGTTCTCCTGCTCGACCGCCTCGGCCGCCGCCGCGCCCGCCGCGGCCCGCGCCGCCGCGGCCCGGGCCGCGTCCAGCTGCCGGGCCGATCCGCGGACGGCCAGCACCGCGACCGCGGCGGCGACGGCGATGACGACCAGGCCGGTGGCCTCCAGCGCGCCCACGTCGGGCGGCACCGTCCAGACCCCGGACAGCTGCAGGGCCGCCCGCAGCGCCAGGTGCACCGCGGCCAGGGCCAGGGCGCCGGTCACCGACGACACCGCGACGGCCCCGGCCCCGACGGTGACCGGGGACAGCGACAGCACCCACGGGACGTCGTCCTCCGGGCCGTGCACGACGAGCGGGTACGTGGCCAGCGCGACGTCGCCGAGGACCACCAGCACCCAGGCCGAGACGGTCGGGCCGTCGGCTCCGGGGGCCGGGCCGTGGCGCTGCACGGCCTGGCGCGCGAGCAGGGCCAGCGTCGCGCCGTAGCCGGCCAGCACCGGCACGGTCCAGACCGCCGGGGCGTTCCCGCGACCGCCGGCGACGGTGGTCGCCACGGTCGGGGCGACCGACAGGACGGCCAGGGCGAGCACGAGGGCCAGCAGCCGCCGGACCCCGCGCGCGCTCACCGCCGGCCCGCCGTGCGGGGTGCCGTCACGGGGCCGGACGCCCGGGGACGGGCCCAGGGGTCCCGGGGGCGGGCAGCGGGGCCAGGACGCCGTCCTCCACCGCCCGCCGGTACAGCTCCATGCGCGTGTAGGCCGGCCGGTCCAGCGCCGCGTACTTGGCCCGGATGCGCTTGAGGTAGCTCTTGGCCGTCTCCTGCGTCACGCCGAGCCGCAGCGCCACCGACCGCGCCGGCATCCCGCCGGCGTACAGCTCCAGGACGCGGCGCTCCTGCGGGGACAGGTGGGAGGTGAGGACGTCGTCGACCTGCAGCGCCGCCGCCGTCTCGGCCGAGGAGACCGTCTCCCCCTCGACCACCGCGCGCAGCGCCTCGGCCACCGTGGTCACCGGGCGGTCCTTCAGCAGGACCCCCTGCGCTCCGGCCTGCAGCGCCGCCAGCGCCTCGGCGTGCTGGCGGCCCTCGGTGTAGACCAGCACGCGCGAGCCCCGCGCGAGCAGGGCGGCGACGTTGCCGGCCGGGTCCGAGCCGTCGCCCAGGCGCAGGTCCAGCAGCACCACGTCCGGGGCGGGCGTGCCCGCGAGCCGGGCCAGCAGGTCCGGGACGGTCGGGGCCGTGGCCACGAAGACGAAGGAGTCCTCGAGCCGGGCCAGCTCGACCTCCAGCCCGGCCAGCAGGGCGGGGTGGTCGTCCACGGCGGCGACGTGCAGCCGCGGGCGCCGCACGGCGTCCGCCCCGTCCGGGCCGACACCTCGACCCCCAGTCAGTCCCACGGGACCTCCCTCCTGGGGGCGAGGGTAGCGAGGTCCCGGGCTCCCGGCGGCCCGCGCCGCCGGTCGCGTACCCCCCAAAGGGGGCCACCGCGACGGTGTTCCGGCGCCGGTGCGTCTGTCAGGATTCCTGTGGGCTCCCCGCCGGGGGGACGGGTGGCCCGGCATGCGTCGGGGGGCGTACGCAGGACAGAGGGGACGGTGCCCGCGGGCACCGTCCCCTCTCCGCGTCCGGCCGGCGATCAGTCGTCGGTCGTGACGAGCCCGATCTGGCAGGTCAGGCCGTTCGGGCCGTGGTTGCAGTACCCGTTGGGGACCTTGTCTAGGTACTGCTGGTGGTAGTCCTCGGCGTACCAGAACCGCCCGGCCTCGCTCACGGGACGGATCTCCGTGGTGATGCGGCCGTGGCCGTGCTCGGTGAGCTCGCGCTGGAAGGTCTCCTTCGTGCGCTGCGCCGCCTCGAACTGCTCGTCCGTCGTCGTGTAGACGGCGGAGCGGTACTCCGTGCCGCGGTCGTTGCCCTGGCGGTAGCCCTGCGTCGGGTCGTGGTTCTCCCAGAAGACCTTCAGCAACTGCTCCGGGCTCGTCACCGTCGGGTCGTAGGCCACGAGGACGGTCTCGGCGTGCCCGGTGCGGCCCGTCGTGGACTCCTCGTACGTCGGGTTCGGCGTGAACCCGCCCTGGAAGCCGACCGCCGTGGTCACCACGCCCGGCTGCTGCCAGAAGATGCGCTCGGCACCCCAGTAGCAGCCCATCGCGAAGGACACCACCTCGGTGCCCTCGGGCCAGGGCCCTTCCAGCGGCGTCCCGAGGACGGTGTGGGTCTTCGGGACCTCGAAGCGGCGCGTCTCCGAGCCGCGCAGGGCCTCCTCGGCGGGGACCATCGCCGTCTTGAACGGGTTGCCGAACAGCATCCCAACTCCCTCCATCGGTGTCGGTCTGGTCAACCACGGCCGGGCCCGTAGCCTTCCCGGTGTGACTTCCGACCAGCCCCACGGCTTCTCCACCCGCGCCCTGCACGCCGGCCAGGAGGCCGACCCCGCCACCGGTGCCGTCGTGACCCCCATCTACCAGGTGTCCACGTACAAGCAGGACGGCGTGGGTGCGCTGCGGACCGGGCTCGGCACCGGCTACGAGTACTCCCGCTCGGGCAACCCGACGCGCACGTCGCTGGAGACCCAGCTCGCCTCGCTGGAGCAGGGCGCGGCCGGGTTCGCCTTCGCCTCCGGCCTGGCCGCCGAGGACGCGATCCTGCGCGCGCTGCTGCAGCCCGGCGACCACGTCGTCATCCCCAACGACGCCTACGGCGGGACGTACCGCCTCGTCAAGCGCGTCGCCGAGCCGTGGGGCGTGGAGCACACCCCCGCCGACCTGGCCTCCGTCGACGCCGTCCGCGCCGCCCTGCGGCCGAACACCCGGATGGTGTGGGTCGAGACGCCGACCAACCCGCTGCTCACCGTCGCCGACATCGCGGCGCTCGCCGAGCTCGCCCACTCCGTCGGGGCGCTGCTCGTCGTGGACAACACGTTCGCCACCCCGTACCTGCAGACGCCGCTGACCCTGGGCGCCGACCTCGTCGTGCACTCCACGACGAAGTACGCCGGCGGGCACTCCGACGTCGTCGGGGGAGCGGTCGTCGTGCGCGACGTCGAGGACGGCCGTGGGGGCTCCGTGGTCGAGCGGATCGGCTTCCACCAGAACTCGATGGGCGCCGTCCCGGGCCCGTTCGACTCCTGGCTCGTCCAGCGCGGCCTGAAGACGCTCGCGGTGCGGATGGAACGGCACTGCGACAACGCCGAGCGCGTCGTGGAGTTCCTGCAGTCGCACCCGCGCGTGACGAAGATCCTCTACCCGGGCCTGCCCGAGCACCGTAACCACGACGTCGCCGCGCGGCAGATGAAGCGCTTCGGCGGGATGATCTCCTTCCGCACCGCGTCGGTGGACGACGCGCTCGCCGTCTGCGGGGCCACGGAGCTGTTCACCCTCGGGGAGTCCCTCGGCGGGGTGGAGTCCCTCGTGGAGCACCCGGGGAAGATGACGCACGCCTCGGTCGCCGGGTCGCTGCTGGAGGTCCCGGACGACCTCGTGCGCCTGTCCGTCGGCATCGAGGACGCCGACGACCTCGTCGCCGACCTCGCGCAGGCGCTCGGCTGACGCCCCCGGGTTTCGCCCCGTTGCCTCCGCGAGGCCGATGATCGGCCTCGCGGAGGCAACGGGGCCTTCCCCGCGCGGCCGTCGGGGTGGGTCAGGACGCGCGGCGGGTGGACCGCCCGGCGCGCGAGCGCAGGTAGTCGTCGACGACGTACTGCCCGAGGCGGTCGGGGCTGGGGGACAGGACGCGGCCGCCGTTGCGGCGGGCGACGGCCTCCACGAACCGGCGCAGGCCCGGGTCCTCGCCGAGCATGAACAGGTTGATCGTGGCCCCGAAACGGGTGAGCAGGTCGACCTCGCGGACGGTCGCGCGGATCGTCTCGGCCGTGGGGGGCCACTGGAAGAACGACTCGGTGGCGTCGCGGCCCTCGACGAGGTGGGCGGTGGGTTCGCCGTCGGTGATGACGAGGACCACGGGTTCGAGGTCGGGGTGCCGGCGCAGGTGGCGGCGGGCGATGCTCAGGGCGTGCTGGAGGTTCGTGCCCTGCACGAAGTCCGGTTCGACCTCGGCGAGCTCACCGACGCTCATGGGCAGGGCGTGCAGGCCGAACCCGACGATCTGCAGCTCGTCGTGGGCGAACTTCGTGGAGATGAGGTGCGACAGCGCCAGGGCCGTCTCCTTCATCGGGCCCCACCGGCCCTCGGCGGCCATCGAGAACGACAGGTCCACGCACAGGGCGACGGCCGCGCCGGCGCGGCGTTCGGTCTCGGTGACCTCGAAGTCCTCCCAGGACAGCCGGACCGCACCGGTCGATCCGGTCGCGGCGCCGCGCTGCAGGGCGTTGGAGACGGTGCGCACGACGTCGAGGGGTTGCTCGTCGCCGAACCGCCAGCGGCGCGTGGCCCCGGTGGGTTCCCCGCCGGCGCCGGCGTCGGTGTTCTCGTGGTCGCCGCGCCCGCCGGTGTCCAGCCGGCCCAGCACCTCCCGCAGGGCGGTCTGCCCGAGGCGGCGCAACGCTTTGGGGGACAGGGTGAGCCCGTCGGCGGAGCGGGACAGCCAGCCCTGCCGCTGCAGTTCGCGTTCCAGGTCGCGCAGGCGCTGCAGCTCGTCGGCGGCGCCCCGACCGAGCTGGCGCTCCAGGGCCTCGACGTCGACGTCGTCGAGGGTGGCGCCGGGGTGCTCCTGACCGAGCTGATCGAGGAGGTCGTCGAGCTCGGAGATGTCCTGCAGCGCGTCGGCGGCCTCGCCGTAGCCGAGGGGTTCGCCCTGGCCGCGGACGCGTTCGCCGCGGGTGGAGTCCAGGTCCGGGCGCAGGGCGCGCAGGTTGTCCCCGAGCTGGGCCATCTGGGCCTGCAGGTCCACGTCGTTCCCCAGGGCCTGCTGCATCAGGGAGGACAGTTCCTCGCGCTGCTGCGGGGACAGGGACCGCATGAGCCGGGAGGCGGCCGCGGCGCGGCGGGCGAGGGCGTCGACGAGGTCGTCGAGGTTCTCGATCCCCTCCTCGCCGAGGGTGTCGCCGTGCTCGGCCATGAACTGCTCGAAGTCCTCGGGGGTGTCCTGGCCGCGGGCCTTCTTGGCGAGGAGGTCGTTGAGGTCGCTCATCATCTCCTTGAGCGCCTGCATCGTCTCGGGGCTGCCGTTCTGCAGCGCGTCCTTCATCCCCTTGAACTGCTGGCCGACGACGTCGTCGCGCAGCCGGTCGAGGATCTGCCGGTACTGCTGCCGGGCCTGCTCGCTGGCCCAGGGGTAGTCCTCCAGGTCGCGCACGGCCTGGGCGGTGGAGCGGGGCAGGGCGTCCAGGCGCGTCTCGGCGAAGCGGGCGTCGTCGTCGTCGCGGCCGGCGAGGGCGTCGCGCTCGGCGGCCAGGGCCTGGTCGAGCTGGGCGCGGGCCTGGGTCAGGGCGCCGTCGAGGTTCCCCCGGCGGGCGGCCTCGCGCCGCAGCCGGGCGGCGCGGGCGCGCAGGTCGTCCAGGCCGGAGCGGCCGTCGGGGCCCTGGCGCAGCACGTTCCGCAGGGCCTCGCGCAGGGACCCGCCGGACAGGACCTCCCGCCCGAGGCGGTCCAGGGCCGAGCGCACGTCGTAGGGCGGGGCCAGCGGGTCCGGGCCGCCGGCCCACTCCCCGTACCGGTACCGCCCACCCCGTCGCCTGCTCCACGCGTCTCGAGCCACGTCGGCACGCTACGTCGCGGGTCCGGCGCCCGCCACGGGTCGGGGCGCGCGGGGTGCCGGAGTGTCGGCCAGCGCACCGGAACAATGACAGTTTGTCTGGACAAAGGGGGTCTCGTGGGTGGCATGATGTCCCCGCACCCCGGTGGGCAGCGGCCCACCGGCCAGCTCGTGCCGCCGACGTCCGAGGAGGGCATCCCGTGACCACCACCACCGCCAGCACCACCGCCGCCGCTGGTGACACCGGCTCGACCGGGGACCTGCCCCACGTCGGGCACTGGATCGCCGGTGCTCCCGCGGCGGGGACCGGGGACCGGTCGGCGGACGTCTACGACCCGGCCACGGGCAAGCGCACCAAGACCCTGGCCCTGGCCTCGCAGGACGACGTCGACGCCGCCGTCGCCGCGGCCAAGGCGGCCTTCCCGGCCTGGCGCGACACCTCCCTGGCCCGTCGCACGACGATCCTGTTCAAGTTCCGCGAGCTGCTGAACCAGCGCAAGCCCGAACTGGCCGAGATCATCACCGCCGAGCACGGCAAGGTCCTGTCCGACGCCCTCGGGGAGGTCTCGCGCGGGCAGGAGATCGTCGAGCTGGCCTGCGGCATCAACCACCTGCTCAAGGGCGCCTTCACCGAGAACGCCTCCACCAAGGTCGACGTGTTCTCCGTGCGCCAGCCCCTCGGCGTCGTCTCGATCATCTCCCCGTTCAACTTCCCCGCGATGGTCCCGATGTGGTTCTTCCCCCTGGCCATCGCCGCGGGGAACGCCGTCGTCCTCAAGCCCAGCGAGAAGGACCCCTCGGCCGCGAACTTCATCGCGCAGCTGTGGAAGGACGCCGGCCTGCCCGACGGCGTGTTCAACGTCCTGCAAGGGGACAAGGTCGCCGTCGACGGGCTGCTGGAGCACCCGGACGTGGCGTCGGTCTCCTTCGTGGGGTCCACGCCCATCGCCCAGTACGTGTACGAGACGGGCACCCGGCACGGCAAGCGCGTGCAGGCCCTGGGCGGGGCGAAGAACCACATGCTCGTCCTGCCCGACGCCGACCTGGACCTGGCCGCCGACGCCGCCGTCAACGGCGGGTTCGGTTCGGCCGGGGAGCGGTGCATGGCGATCTCGGCCCTGGTGGCCGTCGACTCCGTCGCCGACGAGCTGATCGGCAAGATCAAGGAGCGCGTGGCGACGCTGCGCACCGGCGACGGCCGCCGCGGCTGCGACATGGGCCCGCTGGTCACCGGCCCGCACCGGGACAAGGTCACCGGCTACGTCGACGCGGGCGTGGCCGAGGGCGCCGAACTCGTCATCGACGGCCGCGAGGTCGTCCCGGACGCCCAGGACGACGAGGCGGTCGCTGAGGGGTTCTGGCTGGGCCCGACCCTGTTCGACAAGGTCGGCACCGACATGTCGATCTACACCGACGAGATCTTCGGGCCCGTCCTGTCCGTCGTGCGCGTCGGCAGCTACGACGAGGGCCTGGACCTCATCAACCGCAACCGCTACGGCAACGGCGTGGCGATCTTCACCAACGACGGCGGCGCGGCGCGCAAGTTCCGCAACGAGGTGCAGGTCGGGATGATCGGCATCAACGTGCCCGTCCCGGTGCCGGTGGGGTACTTCTCCTTCGGTGGCTGGAAGCAGTCGCTGTTCGGCGACACCCACGCCCACGGCGTCGAGGGCGTGCACTTCTTCACCCGCGGCAAGGTCGTCACCGAGCGGTGGCTGGACCCCTCCCACGGCGGTCTGAACCTGGGGTTCCCCCAGAACGACTGACGCCCGGCCGCTGGACGGGTGCGCCCGGGGCAGCAGGTCGACACTGTCCCGGTGCGCACCCTCCAGCGGTGGCGCGGTCAGGTCCACGGGCTGCCCCGCGGCCTCGACCTCGCCGTCCTCCACACCCTCGCGGTGCTCGGCGTCTTCCTCGTCCTGCACACCCAGTCCCCGGCCGAGGGGGCCCGGTTCGTGCAGGAGTCCAGCACCAACCTGGCGAACCTGCGGCGCTCACCGGCGCGCGTCCTCGTGCTGTCCGCGGTGGTCGTCCCGCACCCGGCCGGGCTGCTCGTCCTCCTCCCGCTCGTGGCGGGCCTGGTCGCGGTGCAGCGCTGGCTGGGCCGGGTGGCGACCGTCGTCGCCTTCGGCTTCGGGCACGTCGGGGCCAGCCTCGTCGTCGCCACGGTCCTGGCCGCCGGCCTGACCCACGGCCGACTGGACCCCTCGGTGGCGCGCGCCCCGGACGTGGGGGTCAGCTACGGCCTGGCGTGCCTGCTGGGGCTGCTCGGCGCCCGGGTCCCGCGGTGGGCCCGCGTGCCGTGGGTGGTCCTGCCGTCGGCTGGGCTCGCGCTCGTCCTGGTGCTCGCCCCCGACTTCACGGCCCTGGGCCACCTCGTGGCCCTGCTCATCGGGTTCGGCCTCGCGGTGCTGGTGCACCGCGGGGCCGGACCCCCCGCCCGGCCGCCGGCCGCGGCGGCTCAGCTGCCGTAGACCGTCCGCCCGTCGTCCAGGACGAGCTTGTCCAGGCGGCGGGTCAGGTGCAGGGACTCCAGCACGAACTCCACCCCCGCCGCGGCCCGGCCCGGGGTGGCCTCGGCCAGCCCCAGCCGGTCCAGCACCTGGGCGAGCCCGGCGACCGTCCCGACCTGCTCCAGCAGCCGCTCGGCCGGCACCAGGTCGCCCGTCTCGATGGTGCGGCCCTCGGTCACCAGCTCGGAGAAGCCCGACAGCTCCGCCCCGCCCAGCAGGGCGCGGTACGTCTCGGCGATCGCGGTGCGCAGCAGGTGCTCCAGGACCTCCACCTCCCGGCCCTCCTCGCCCTGCTCGAACTCGACCTTGCCGCCGAGCACGCTGACGACGGTGTGCAGGTCCCCGACGCGGGCGACCGGGTCGGTGCCCTCCCCGGACAGCGCGTGCCGGCGCAGCGCCGCGGCCGAGACGGTCTCGGCCGCGGCGATGGAGAACCGGGCCGAGACGCCGGAGGCGGGGTCGACCGAGGGGGACTCACGGACCCCGCGGGTGAAGCGGGCGATGACCTCCAGCAGGTGCTCGGGCACCTCGGCCACCGTCGCGGCCTCCTGGCGGACCAGGTCCACCTCCAGGGACAGCTCCAGGGGGTAGTGCGTGCGGACCTCGGCCCCGAAGCGGTCCTTCAGCGGGGAGATGATCCGCCCGCGGTTGGTGTAGTCCTCGGGGTTGGCGCTGGCGACCAGCAGCAGGTCCAGCGGCAGCCGCAGCTGGTAGCCGCGGACCTGGATGTCGCGCTCCTCCAGCACGTTCAGCAGCGCCACCTGGATGCGCTCGGCCAGGTCGGGCAGCTCGTTGACGGCGAAGACCCCGCGGTTGGTCCGCGGGACGAGGCCGAAGTGGATCGTCTCGGGATCGCCCAGGGTGCGGCCCTCGGCGACCTTGACGGGGTCGACGTCACCGATGAGGTCGCCCACGGACGTGTCGGGCGTCGCGAGCTTCTCGCCGTAGCGCAGCGAGCGGTGCAGCCAGGCCACGGGCAGCTCCTCGCCCTCGGCCACCACCCGGCGCCGGGAGGCCGGCGTCAGGGGCGCGTACGGGTGCTCGTTGAGCTCCGAGCCCTCGATGACGGGGGTCCACTCGTCGAGCAGGCCGACGATGGAGCGCAGCAGGCGCGTCTTGCCCTGACCGCGCTCGCCGAGCAGGACGACGTCGTGCCCGGCCAGCAGGGCCCGTTCCAGCTCGGGGGCGACGGTGTCCTCGTAGCCGACGACACCGGGGAAGCGGTCCTGCCCGGTGCGCAGGCGTTCGACGAGGTTGGCGCGCAGCTCGTCCTTGACGGAGCGGTGCTCGTGGCCGGAGGCGCGCAGGGCGCCCAGGGTGCGGGGCAGGTCGGCGGGGGGCTGCAGGGGGAGCGTGGGAGTCTCGCTGGTGCTCACACCGGCGAACCTACGTCCGTGCGCGCCAGAGGGCCACGGGGGCGCGGCGATTCCCCGCCGGGGGCAGGATGACCCCCGTGCACCCCTCGCGCCCGGACCACCGCCCCTACGTCAGCCCCGCGCTGCGGCTGGCCGCGGACTGGTCCTGGCGGTTCCTCGTCGTCGTCGCCGGTGTCGTGCTGCTGGCCTACGGCCTGAGCTTCCTCTCCGAGATCGTCATCCCGGTGCTCGTCGCGCTGCTCATCACCGCGCTGCTGCTGCCGCTGGTGAACCTGCTGCACCACCGCGTCGGGGTGCGGCGGGGGCTGGCGGCGCTGGGGACGATGCTCGTCGCGGCGGGGGTCGTGGCCGGGCTGGTCACCATCGTCGGCTCCCAGGCCGCCGAGCAGTTCCCGCAGCTGCAGCAGCAGGCCACCCAGGGTGTCGCGGAGGTGGAGCGGTGGCTGTCCGAGGGGCCGCTGCAGCTGACCTCGACCGCCATCTCCGACTACGTGCAGCAGGCCGAGGACGCCCTGGCGGCCAACCGCGAGACGCTCATCGCCGGGGCGACCGGCGTCGTGGTCACGGCCGGGCACGTGGTCGCGGGGTTCTTCATCTGCCTGTTCGCCGCGTTCTTCTTCCTGCTGGAGGGCCGGCGCATCTGGTCCTGGCTGCTGCACCTGCTGCCGCTGCCCGCGCGCGACCCGCTGGACGACGCGTCCCGGCAGTCGTGGGTGACGCTGACGCACTACATGCGGGCGACCATCGTCGTCGCCCTCGCCGACGGGATCGGGGTCGCGATCGGGGCGGCGATCCTGCAGGTGCCGCTGGCCACGTCGCTGGGTCTGCTCGTCTTCCTCGGCGCGTTCATCCCCATCGTCGGGGCGCTGCTGTCGGGCACGGTCGCCGTCCTCGTCGCGCTGGTGGCCCACGACTTCGTGACCGCGCTCATCATGCTGGGCGTCGTGATCCTCGTGCAGCAGATCGAGAGCCACCTGCTGCAGCCGTTCCTCATGGGCCGCGCCGTCGCCGTCCACCCGCTCGCGGTCCTCCTCGCGGTGGCCGGTGGGGCGACGGTCTTCGGGATCGTCGGGGCGCTGTTCGCGGTGCCGCTGGTGGCGGTGCTGAAGTCCGGGATCGGGGCGCTGGCCCGCGGTGGCCGGCCCGACCCGCAGGTGGAGGAGATCACCGACTCGGACGCGCCGTTGGCGCCGGAGGAACCCGACCCCACCGACGGGACCGAGCACGAGGAGGTCGAGGGGGGCACGCAGGGGCGGGCGGTGGAACGCTGAGGCGGCCCGGACGCGGGGGACGTCGTCCGGGCGGTGGTGCGCCCGGACGACGTCCGGACGCGGGGTCCGTCGGTCAGCCGGTGTACGGCTTGGTGTCCACGACCTTGACCGGGAACTCCTTGCCGTTGGGGGCGGTGTAGGCGACCTCGTCGCCCGCCTTCCTGCCGAGGATGGCCGAGCCCAGCGGGGACTTCTCGGAGTAGACGTCCAGACCGGCGGCGTCGCCCATCTCGCGGCTGCCCAGCAGGAACGTCATCTCGTCCCCGGCCAGCTCCACCGTCACGACGTGGCCCAGGCCGACCTCGCCGGCGGCCGAGGCGGGGGCCTCGCCGACCTGGGCGGTCTCCAGCAGGTGGCGCAGCTGGCGGATGCGCAGCTCCTGCTTGCCCTGCTCCTCCTTGGCCGCGTGGTACCCCGCGTTCTCCTTCAGGTCGCCTTCCTCGCGCGCCTGCTCGATGCGCTTGGCGAGCTCGGTGCGGCCCTCACCGGAGAGGTGCTCGTACTCGCCCTTGAGCCGGTCGTAGGCGTCCTGGGTCAGCCACGTGGTGCTCTCGGTGGTCGTCTCGCTCACGGTCTGCTCCCTGTCACGTACCTGTCGGGGTGCCTCCTGCACCCCGGCGCAAAACACCGAGTCGCCCGGCCCCGCGACCGCGGGAGCGAGCGACTCGAAACGCCCAGCCTAGCCGGGGAACGCTCAGGGCTCCACCGCTGAACAGGACTCCACGCCGACGGTGACGGCCCGCGACGTCGTCCTGACCTGCACCGACTCCTGCACGGAGGTCTCCTCCGAGGCCGGCACGTCGACCTGGACGAGCCCCACCTCCGAGGAGGAGGAGTCCAGGGCGTGCACCTGGCAGCGGACCTGCGTGCCGGCGGGCCGGGTGACGCTGAAGCGGATCTGGGCGGTGCGGTCGTCGATGACGCGGTGGCTGATCTCGGTGTAGGAGGGCCCCTGGGACTGCGCGACCGCCAGCCACCCGCCGTAGGCGAGCACGAGCGCGCCGCCCACGGCCGCCGCCGCCAGCGGGCCCGGGCGCCGGTACCAGGGCCGCCCGACGCGCGGGCGCCGCCCGTACCGCTGGGCCAGCACGTCGGCCGGGACGTCGGGCCGGGACGGACTCACAGGCTGGCTCCCGGGGTGGAGGGCGGTGCCTGCACGGCACCGCGGATCGGCGAGGATGGACCCCGATGGTCGCACCCCGCCCCGGAGGGTCGCGACGGCGGACAGTGTGAGAGGAGCCACGGTGGCGGAGACGTTGCGGCTCATGGCCGTGCACGCCCACCCGGACGACGAGTCCAGCAAGGGTGCGGCGTCCATGGCCAGGTACGTGGCCGAGGGCGTCGAGGTGCTCGTCGTGTCGTGCACGGGCGGGGAGCGCGGGGACGTGCTCAACCCGCGGCTGAAGGACAACGCGCAGCTGCTGCGCGACATGGGGGAGTACCGGCGCCACGAGATGGCCGAGGCGGCGCGCATCCTGGGGGTGCGGCACCGCTGGCTCGGGTACGTCGACTCGGGCCTGCCCGAGGGCGACCCGCTGCCCCCGCTGCCGGCGGGGTGCTTCGCGCTGACCCCCGAGCAGTTCACGGTGGACGCGCTCGTGCACGTGGTGCGCGAATTCCGCCCCCACGTCATGACGACGTACGACGAGTCCGGCGGGTACCCCCACCCGGACCACATCATGACCCACACGGTGTCCTTCGCGGCCTTCCACGCCGCCGCCGACGCCGAGCAGTTCCCGCAGGCCGGACCGGCCTGGCGGACCTCCAAGCTGTACTACCACGCGAGCTTCTCCCGCGAGCGGATGCGCACCTTCCACGAGGCGCTCCTGGCCCAGGGCGAGGAGTCCCCGTTCGCGGAGTGGATGAAGCGCATCGCCGAGGAGGGACCGGGCAGGCGCAAGGAGCTGGAGATCACCACCCGCGTGCGGTGCGGGGAGTTCTTCGAGACCCGCGACCGGGCGCTGCTGGCCCACGCCACCCAGATCGACCCCGACGGCTGGTTCTTCGGGGTCCCGCTGGACCTGCAGCGGGAGCTGTGGCCGACCGAGGACTACCACCTCGCGATCAGCCACGTCCCCACGACGGTGCCCGAGGACGACCTGTTCGCCGGGTTGCGGGAGGACCGGTGATCACCGCGCTGCTGCTGACGGCGACGCCCACCCTCACCTCGACGGGGACCTCGACGGGGACCTCGACGGGGACCTCGGAGGTGGACGCCGACCTCGTCAGCCCCGGGCTGTGGGGTTTCGTCGCCCTGTTCGTCCTGGCCGTCGCCGTCTACTTCCTCGGCCGCAGCATGGCCCGGCGCATCCAGCGGGTGAACCACCGCGCCCGCCTGGAGCGCCAGGAGCAGGAGCAGCAGGAGCAGCAGGAACGCGCCGGCACCGGCCGGCCGGCCGGCCCGCCGCGGGGGGAGGACGGCCCCGCTCAGGACTGAGCGGGCGCGACGGGGGTCGTGCCGTCGGGACGCCGCAGGTGCGTCTCGACGGCGGCCAGCACGGCCACCGCGTCGCGGCCGTGGCGCACGTCGAGGGCGTCGGGGACGCCCGTGGCCGCCGCCGCGCGGAGCCGGTCGAGCGCGCGAGCGAACCCCTCCTGCGCGGTGCCGGTGAACCGGGGCAGGTCGTGCCGCCCGCCCGGGCCCCACACCGTCGCGAACGACCCGCCCGTGCCCTCGGGGGCGGTCAGCGTCAGCGACAGCGCCGTGCCCGCCCCGTCGCGGTGCTCCAGCGCGACGTTCACGGCGTCGCGCGGTCCGCGGCCGGCGGCCACGGCGACGACGTCACCGACCAGGGGGCGGGCGATCGACAGCGCGTGCGGTCCGGTGTCCCACAGCCCGCCGCGTTCGCGCCGCCACCGCGAGTGCGCGTAGGGGTTGCCGGGTGCGTCGAGGGTGCCGGCCCAGCGGAACACCCCGCCCTCCCACGGACCGTGCTCGGCGGCCAGCGCGGCCATCCGCTCCAGCCAGTCGGTGATCTCCGGCATGAACAGGTACGTCAGGAACTCCACGGACGCGATCCCGTTGCGCCGCACCGCGTCGACGAGGCGGTCGGCGGCGGCCAGGTCGGTGGCGACGGGTTTGTCCAGCAGCACGTGGACCCCGGCGTCGGCGGCCCGGACCGCGAGGTCGGCCTGCACGTCCGGGGGCAGGGCGATCGTCACGGCCTCGACCCGCCGGAGGAGGTCGGCCAGGCCCTCGTCCCCGCTCCAGGAACCGGCCCCGAACTCCGCCGCGGCCGCGGCCGTGCGGTCGGCGTCCCGGCCCCAGAACCCGGCGAACTCCACGTCGGGGTGGTCGGCCAGGGCGCGGGCGTGGGTCGTGCGGGCCCAGTGGCCGGTGCCGAGCACGGCGAACCGGGTGGGGGTCTTCCGGGCGGGGCTCTGGTCCGAGGGCACGCCCGGACGCTACCGGGCGCCGGGCCGGGCAGCCCCCGTCGGAGGTCCGTGGCACCGTGGCGACGTGCCGAACCGACTCGCCCGGTCCACCAGCCCGTACCTGCTGCAGCACGCCGACAACCCCGTCGACTGGTTCGAGTGGGGGCCGGAGGCGTTCGCGGAGGCGCGCCGGCGGGACGTGCCCGTCCTCGTCTCGACGGGGTACGCCGCCTGCCACTGGTGCCACGTCATGGCCCACGAGTCGTTCGAGGACCCGCAGACGGCCGCGGAGATGAACGCGGCGTTCGTGTGCGTCAAGGTCGACCGCGAGGAACGTCCGGACGTCGACGCCGTGCACATGGCCGCCACGACGGCCATGACCGGGCAGGGCGGCTGGCCCATGACGACGTTCTGCACCCCCGAGGGGGCGGTGTTCTTCGCCGGCACCTACTTCCCGAACCGCCCGCACCCGCAACTGCCCTCCTTCCGGCAGGTGCTGGCCGCCGTCGGGGAGGCCTGGCGCGAGCGGCGCGAGGAGGTGCTGGCCTCCTCCAGCCGCATCGCCGCGGCGCTGGGAGCGATGGCCCCGCCCGCCGGTGACGTCCCCGACGCGGCCGCGCTGGAGGCGGCCGTCGCGGTGCTCGCGGAGCAGGAGGACGTCGTGAACGGCGGGTTCGGCGGGGCGCCGAAGTTCCCGCCGTCGATGGTGTGCGAGTTCCTGCTGCGCCACGCCGCGCGCACGGGCTCGGACCGGGCCGCGGGCCTGGCGGAGCGGACCCTGACCGCGATGGCCCGCAGCGGCACCGCCGACCAGGTCGGCGGCGGGTTCGCCCGCTACGCCGTCGACGCCGGCTGGGTCGTGCCGCACTTCGAGAAGATGCTCTACGACAACGCGCTGCTGGCCCGGGTGTACCTGCACTCCTCCCGCGCCACGGGGAACGCCGAGCACCGCCGCGTCGCCGAGCTCACGTGCGAGTTCCTGCTGCGGGACCTGCGGACCCCCCAGGGCGCCTTCGCCGCCTCCCTGGACGCCGACACGCCCGTCCCCGACGCCGACGGCACCCCCCGCGCGGTCGAGGGCGCGACCTACGTCTGGACCCCCGGGGACCTCGTGGAGGTGCTCGGCCTGGACGACGGCCCCTGGGCGGTGGAGCTGCTGGGCGTCACCGAGGCGGGCACGTTCGAGCACGGCACCTCCACCGCGCGCCTGACCCGCGACCCCGGCCCGGAGCGCGAGCGGTGGGAACGCGTGCGCGAGCGCCTGGCCGCCGCCCGCGCCGACCGGCCGCAACCGGCGCGCGACGACAAGGTCGTCCTGGCCTGGAACGGGCTGGCCGTGGCCGCCCTGGCCGAGGCCGGCGCGCTGCTGGCCCGCCCGGACCTGCTGCTCGCCGCGCGCGAGGCGGCGACGTTCCTGCTCGGCGTCCACCGGGTCCCCGGCGAGGGCGGGGCGCGGTGGCGGCGCGTCTCGCGCGACGGCGTCGTGGGCGCTCCGGCCGCGGTCCTGGAGGACCTCGCCGACCTCGCCGAGGGGCTGCTCGCGCTGCACGCGGCCACCGGGGAGGCGCACTGGTTCACCGTCGCCGCCGAGGTGGGCGCCGAGGTCCGCGACCGGTTCACCACCGCCGACGGGCTCGTCGACGTCGCCGACGTCGACCCGGCGCTGTCCGTGGCCCGGGCCGGGGCCGGGTCGCCCTCGGACCCCTCCGACGGGGCGACCCCGTCGGGCACGTCCGCCGCCGCCGGGGTGCTGCTCTCCCTCGCCGCGCTGACCGGGGACGAGGGGTTCCGCGAGGCGGCCGAGCGGGCGCTGTCGGTGTGCGGGGCCGTCGCCGCGAGCGCCCCCCGGTTCGCGGGGTGGGGGCTGGCCGTGGCCGAGGCGCTGGCCGACGGGCCGCGGGAGGTGGCCGTCGTGGGGGCGGCCGGGGACGTGGGCACCGCCGAGCTGCACCGCGCGGCGCTCGCGGGCACCGCGCCCGGGCTCGTCGTGACCCGCGGCACCCCGGGGACGGGGGAACCGGCGCTGCTGGCCCACCGCGGGCTCGTCGAGGGCCGGGCCGCGGCCTACGTGTGCCGGGGGCAGGTCTGCCAGGCGCCGACGACGGACCCGGCCGAGCTGGCCCGGCAGGTCGGGGTGCGGGCCTGACGTCTCAGCGCAGGTGGACGGTGGCGACGAGGATGGCCGCCACGTGCGCGCCGAAGCCCAGCACGGTGCAGGCGTGGAAGACCTCGTGGAACCCGAACCAGTGCGGGCTCGGGTTCGGGCGCTTCGTGCCGTAGGCGATCGCGCCGAGGGAGTAGGCGAGCCCGCCGGCCGCGACGAGGACCGCGACGGCCGTCCCCCCGCCGGCGGCGAAGTCGGGCAGGTAGCCGACCGCGACCCAGCCCAGGGCGACGTAGACGGGGGTGTAGAGCCAGCGGGGGGCGCCGATCCAGAACACGCGGAACGCCACCCCCGCCAGGGCCCCGGCCCACACGAGGGTCAGCAGGAACCGTGCCCGGTCCCCGGGCAGCGTCGTCACCGCCAGCGGGGTGTACGTCCCGGCGATGATGAGGAAGATGTTGCTGTGGTCCAGGCGCCGCAGGAGCGCCGCCTGCTGCGGGGTCCACGTCCCGCGGTGGTAGAGCGCGCTCGTCCCGAACAGGGCGGCCGCCGTCACCGCGAAGACGACCGCCGCCGTGCGCGAGGCCGCCGTGGGGGCCAGGGCCACGAGCACCGCGCCCGCCGCCAGCGCCGCGGGGAACGTCCCGGCGTGCAGCCACCCCCGCAGCCGCGGCTTGACCTGGTCCACCGAGGAGGCCACGGACCGGGCCAGGGGGACGTCGCGGGGCAGGTCGGCGGACATGCCCCGACGGTAACCGGCCGGGCCCGGCCCCCGGGACCACCGACGGCACCGTCGGTCCCCACGACCGCAGGTTCGCACCGGTACCCGGTCGAGGATGTGGGCTTCGTGAGGGTGTCGGCACCCGCCGGGCGTCCGCGGGGAGGGGCCGCGGGGCGGGTATACCGTGAGCGCCGATGGGCCTCCGCGATCTCCTCTACGGCGCGTACGGGCGGCGGCTGGAACGGTCGCTGGACCCGGACGTGCTGCCCCGCCACGTGGGGATCATCCTCGACGGCAACCGCCGGTGGGCCAAGGCGTTCGGCGCCTCCAGCTCGCACGGGCACCGCGCCGGCGCGGACAAGGTCCTGGAGGTCATGGGCTGGTGCGCCGACGAGGGCATCGAGGTGGTGACGCTGTACCTGCTGTCCACCGACAACCTCAGCCGTCCCGCCGACGAGCTCGAACCCCTCATCGCGATCGTCCAGGACGCCGTGGCCCGGGTGGCGGCCACGGGCCGCTGGAAGGTCCACCCCGTCGGGGCCCTGGACCTGCTGCCCGAGCCCACGGCCGGGCGGCTGCGGGAGCTGGCCGGGCAGACCGCGGACATCACCACCGGCGTCGTCAACGTCGCCATCGGCTACGGCGGCCGCCAGGAGATCGCCGCGGCCGTGCGTTCGCTGCTGCTGGAGCACGCCGTGCGGGGCACCTCCCTGGCCGAGCTCGCCGAGGTGCTCGACGTCGAGCACATCGCCGCGCACCTCTACACCAAGGGCCAGCCCGACCCCGACCTCGTCATCCGGACGTCGGGGGAGCAGCGGCTGTCGGGGTTCCTGCTGTGGCAGAGCGCCCACTCGGAGTTCTTCTTCACCGAGGTGCTGTGGCCGGACTTCCGCAAGGTCGACTTCCTGCGCGCGCTGCGCTCCTACGCCGCCCGCGAGCGCCGCTACGGGGTGTGACCTCCGCCCCCGGCCCCGGGGGAGTCGTTGTCACGACGCGCCGAACCTACCGGCGGGATGCGTCAACGACCCGACCCCGGACTCCATGACGGGCACGGAGGGTGAGCGCAGGGTAGGGGCGGGGGAGATGGTCACCTGGACGTCACCCGTTCGTCGCACGCGAGCGCGTGTTCCTCCCGTGGTCCGGCGGTGCGGCCGATAGCGTCGGACTCAGACGGGGAGCGTCCGCCCCCCGCTCGGGAGGTCGCCGTGCGAGCTGTCCAGGGCAGCGGGGAGGCCCGGTCCCGGGTCGCCCGTGCACCGCGACCCGAGGTCCCGGTCCACCGCTGAGGGGGGTCCGGGCGCGGACGCGTCCCGGGCTCCCGAGAACGGGAGACGTTCGTGGTCGACAACACCAGCTCCGAGACCCGCCGCGCCCCCGGCGCAGTGCCGAACACCCCGCCCCCCGCCCGCGCGGGGGCCCTGCCGCCCGATCCCGACCGCCAGACCTTCGTCCTGGACACCTCCGTCCTGCTGTCCGACCCCGGTGCCCTGGTCCGCTTCGCCGAGCACGACGTGGTCCTGCCGCTGGTCGTCGTCAGTGAGCTGGAGGGCAAGCGCCACCACCCCGAACTGGGCTACTTCGCCCGCGAGGCCCTGCGCCGGCTCGACGACCTGCGCGTCGAGCACGGCCGCCTGGACGCCCCCATGCCCATCGGGGAAGCCGGCGGCACGCTGCGGGTGGAGCTGAACCACTCCGACACCACGGCGCTGCCGTCCTCGTTGCGCTCGGGTCCGCTGGCCACCGCGGGCGACACGCGGATCCTGGCCGTCGCGGCGAACCTGGCCGCCGAGGGGCACCGCGTCACGGTCGTGTCCAAGGACGTCCCGCTGCGGGTGAAGGCCTCGGCCATCGGGCTGACGGCCGACGAGTACCGCGCCGAGCTGGCCCCGGACTCCGGCTGGACCGGGGTCGTGGAGCGCACCGCGACGGCCGAGGAGGTCGCGGCGCTGTACGACACCGGGACGCTGGACAGCGCCGAGCTGCGCGACCTGCCGGTGAACACCGGGGTCGTGCTGTCCTCCCCGCGCGGGCACGCGCTCGGGCGCACCGGCCCGGACAAGACGCTGCGCGTCATCAAGGGCGACCGCGAGGCGTTCGGCGTCCGCGGCCGGTCCGCCGAGCAGCGGATCGCCCTGGACGCCCTGCTCGACTCCACGGTCAGCATCGTCTCCCTGGGCGGCCGGGCCGGGACGGGGAAGTCGGCGCTCGCCCTGGCCGCGGGGCTGGAGGCCGTCATGGAGCGGCGCGAGCACCGCAAGATCGTCGTGTTCCGGCCGCTGTACGCCGTCGGCGGCCAGGACCTGGGGTACCTGCCGGGCACCGAGGCCGAGAAGATGGGGCCCTGGGGCCAGGCGGTCTTCGACACCCTGGAGGCCGTGGTGGACCCGAAGGTCGTGGAGGAGGTCTTCGCGCGCGGCATGCTGGAGGTGCTGCCGCTGACGCACATCCGCGGCCGGTCGCTGCACGACTCCTACGTCGTCGTCGACGAGGCGCAGTCGCTGGAACGCAACGTCCTGCTGACCGTGCTGTCCCGCATCGGCCAGGGGTCCAAGGTCGTCCTGACCCACGACGTCGCCCAACGCGACAACCTGCGCGTGGGGCGGCACGACGGGGTCGCGGCCGTCGTGGAGGCGCTCAAGGGGCACCCGCTGTTCGCGCACGTGACGCTCACCCGGTCCGAGCGCTCGCCCGTGGCGGCGCTGGTGACCGAGCTGCTGGCGGACTTCGGGGCCTGACCCCGGGTCTCCTCCCGGCGCCCACGCACGGGTGGGACGGGTGGGGCAGGAGGGTTCCGGGCCCGGGTCGGGGCAGGTCGCGACCCGGTGCCCGGAACCGGGCGGGGGATCATCGCGTCCAAACCCCGCCACGGGTGTCGCGACGTGTGAGATGTTCCACAAAAGTCGACAGAACGTCGCTCTCCTGTGACCTCATCGTGACGAACGGGCCACTGCGCGTTTGCCTGGACGCCGCCCCTCGGGGCAGCGTGCTGCTCCGACAGCACCTCGAGGCCGCTGCCGGGAGCCACCGCTCCGGTGGCGTCGACCGACCGGCCGCACGACGGCCGACGGGTCGTCCGGGTCCCACGGCGACGCTCCGGCGGAGCGTCGCGGCCCTGCCGGCAGGTGGTCGAGCTCGACCGGGCGTGGGCCGGGAGAACGTCGGAAGGCCCGGCTTGCCGCCCCACCGCACCACCGCGCTCACGGACGAGCAGACCAGCACCCCGCAGACTCCCCGGCAGCGCCCCCGGCGCCCGCGCGGGCGCTTCGCCGCCCGCCTGGCCGCACCGGCCGTCGTCGCCGCCTCCGTCCTGGCCGGCGCCGCCCTGACCTCCGGGCCCGCGCCCGAGGCCGAGGCCGCCGTCCCGGACCGTCTGCTCCAGGCCGCCCAGGCCGAGCGCCAGCTCACGACGTCGGCCGCCTGGTTCGACCAGGTCGGTGTCCGCGCCGCCGCCGACGAGCGGGTCGCCGCCGAGGAGGCCGCGGCGAAGGCGGCGCGGGAGGCCGCCGCGCGGGCGGCGGAGGAGGCCGCCGCGGCCGAGGCGGCCCGGCTGGCCGAGGAGGCCCGGCAGCAGGCCGCGGCCGAGGCCACCCGCAACGCCCAGCGCGACCCGAAGGGCATCGCGCGGATCATGGTCGCCGACCGCGGCTGGAACGAGGGGCAGTTCTCCTGCCTGGACTCGCTGTGGACCAAGGAGAGCGGCTGGGACTACTCCGCCGCCAACCCCACCTCCAGCGCCTACGGCATCCCGCAGGCCCTGCCCGGCCGCAAGATGAGCTCGGCCGGGGCGGACTGGGAGACCAACCCCGTCACCCAGATCTCCTGGGGCCTGACCTACATCGAGAGCCGCTACGGCAGCCCGTGCAGCGCCTGGTCGCACTCGAAGTCCCACAACTGGTACTGAGCACGGCCTGAGAGCGCGTGGTCCCGCCCGGGGTCACGCGCTCTCGTGCGTGCGCCGCCCGTCCTCGCGGCAGGGGCACCCGAACAGCCCGCACAGCGCACCGGCGACGTCGCCGGCCCCGCGCACGGGGGTGGTGAAGGAGGCGCGCAGCACGGTCGTGCCCGCGCCCACGGTCACGAGCACGTCCAGCCCGTACCGGTCGGCGCCGACGACCGCCACCTCGCGCGTCCGCTGCGCCTCGTGCGGGGGCAGGGTGTCCAGCACCCAGCCCACCAGGGCGTCGCGGTGGGCGGCCTCCAGGTGGGTGACCAGGCCGTCCTCGTCCTCGTAGAGGGGGTCGGGGGTGGCGGTGGTGAACTCCTCCTCGGGCACCAGGTGCACGCCCTCGGCCGTCGTCACGCGCACGTCGGCGACCTCCAGGCGCCACACCGACCGGGTGGTGCCCACGTCCAGCAGGGCCCCCAGCGGGCGCACGGCCGCGGCGGTCTGGGCCACCCGGCGCTGGTCGGCGGGCAGGATCGCCTCGGCCCAGCCGGTGACGCTGAGCCGGGCGCGCGGCAGGACCGCCTGCCCCGGGGGCACGTCGAGCACGTCGAGGACCACGGGCACGCCGGGCCGGTGGTCCTCGGTGCGCAGCGCGCTCAGGCGGGCGTGCAGCGGGGAGTCGTCGTCGACGAGCAGCAGCAACCCGCCCCAGGCGTCGGTGAGGTGCTGCACGGGGAAGGGCTGCGTGCGCGGGGCGGTGCCGCGGCGGGGGAGGCCGGCCGGGGCGAGGGGGGCCTCGGCGTGCGGGCAGGTCCGCTGCGGGCGGGGCAGGTGCACCGTGCCGGTGACCGTGCCGGCGGCCAGCGTCCGGCCCCACTGCGCCGGGGTCGGGCGGGCGGGGCCCGGGGTGGTGGTCCGGGGCACCCCCGGGGAGGCCGTAGGCTTGGACTCGGTGCGCTCCGGAGCCCCCGAACCGCGGGGGTCGGGTGCCGTGGGCCGGTCGATCCCCTGGATCCGGTGGTTCACAGTGCCTCCTCGGTGCGCGATCGTCCTGGCCGTCCGAGCAGCGGGTCACGCTGTTCGACTTTGGCCAGGCTCACCTTACGATCAGGAGAGTGGAATGAACAACGCCCGACCCAAGGTGCGCATCAGCCGCGCGCTCGGGGTGGCCCTCACGCCGAAGGCCGCCCGCTTCATGGACCGTCGCCCGTACCCCCCGGGCATGCACGGCCGCAAGCAGAAGAAGGCGTCGGACTACGCGACGCAGCTGCGGGAGAAGCAGCGCCTGCGCTACCAGTACGACGTCAGCGAGACCCAGCTGCGTCGTGCCTACGACCTCGCCAAGCGCAAGCCGGGCAAGACGGGTCAGAACCTGGTGCAGCTGCTGGAGACGCGTCTGGACGCCGTTGTGTGGCGTGCGGGCTTCGCCCGGACCATCTACCAGGCCCGCCAGATGGTCGTGCACCGCCACATCGTCGTCGACGGCCGTCGCGTCGACCGCCCCTCCTTCCGCGTCGTCCCGGGCCAGACCGTCGAGGTCGCCCCGCGGTCGAAGTCGAAGACGCCGTTCATCGTGGCGGCCGAGGGCGGCTGGAGCGACAACGAGATCCCGGGCTGGCTGTCCGTGGAGCGCCAGGACCTCACCGCCACGGTGAACGCCCTGCCGGTCCGCGAGCAGATCCCCGTGACCTGCGACGAGCAGCTCGTCGTCGAGTACTACTCGCGCTGAGCCTGCCGCACCACCGCACGCGCCGCAGGGCGCCGGTCCCCCCGGGGGTCGGCGCCCTGCGGCGTTCCCGGGCCGGTCAGAGCCGGGGGGACCCCCGGTGCGCGAGCGCGGCCTCGTCGAGGTCGAGCTGGTCCAGCGCCTCGCGGACGGCGTCCTCCCCGACGTCGCCGGCCGCCCCGGCCGCCAGCAGCGCCCGGCGCTGGGCGAGCAGGACCTCCCGGCGCAGCGCGACCGCGCGCCGGGCCCGGCGCGTGCCGTCACCGGCCTCGGCCGACTCGGCGGCGCGGTCCCGGGCGGCGCGCTCGGCCCGGGCCAGGACGGTGTCCACCCACCGCCGTTCCGCCTCGTCCGCCGTCTGCTCCCGGGCGGCGCTCAGGACCACGACCATGCTCTCCCGGGTCACGTCCCGGGCCTTGTCCCGCTCCTGCTCGCGCCAGCGCCGCTCCGCGGAAGTGTCCAGGTCCAGCCGGCGGATGAGCGCGGGCAGCGTGGCGCCCTGCAGCAGCAGCGTGCCCACCGCGACCACGAACGCGAGCACCTGCAGGTCCGCGCGGTGCGGGAAGTCGGCCGGCAGCCCGGCCGCGGCCGCCAGCGTCACCACCCCGCGCATCCCGGTCCAGGCCAGCACGGCGTCCTCGGCGGGGGTGAAGTGCCGGCCGCCGGGGGAGAACCTGCCGCGCAGCAGGTTCCGCATGACGAACCCGCCGCCGACGACCCACCCCAGCCGCACCAGGACGACGGCCGCCAGCACGACGGCCCCGGCGACCAGCAGGTCCAGCGCGCGAGCGCCGTCGGTGACCGCGTCGGTGAGCAGGGAGTGGAACTGCAGCCCGAGGTAGGCGAAGACGAACGCCTCCAGCAGCACGTCGAGGACGTTCCAGAACTCCCGCTCGGACATCCGCGTCGCGTAGAGGGCGGCCAGGGAGTGCCGCGACAGCACGAACCCCGCCATCACCACGGCCAGGACGCCGGACCCCTCGACGGCCTCGGCCACGCCGTAGGCGGCGAACGGCAGCAGGACCGCGAAGGCCGTCATGAGCGAGGCCTCGCTCAGCCGGGCCCGCACGAGCGCGGCCAGGTGGCCCAGCACGAAGCCCACGGCGACCCCGATGGCCGACGTCGCCAGGAAGAACAGCACCGGGTTGCCCGGCAGGTGGCTGTCCCCGGTCGAGCGCGTCGCCGCCGCCACCGTCACCGAGAACAGCGTCAGCGCGGCCGCGTCGTTGACCAGGCTCTCGCCCTTGAGGGTGTTCAGGACGCGCGCGGGCAGGCCGAGCCGGCCCCCGACGGCCACGGCCGTCACCGCGTCCGGCGGGGACACGACGGCCGCCAGGACGAGCGCCGCCGACAGGGTGATCCACGGGATCGCCAGAGCGGCCACGACCCCCACGACGGCCGTCGTCACGACGACGAGCACGACACCGAGGTTGGTGATGGACCGCCAGCGGCGCGTGAACCCGCTGAAGGAGAAGTCCTGCGTCGTGGAGAACAGCAGCGGGGGCAGGACCACCGAGAGGATGACCTCCGGGGACAGCTCCAGGCGGGGCACCCCCGGGACGAAGGACACCGCCGCCCCGGCGACGGCCAGCAGCAGCGGGGGCTGCCAGCCGCGCCGGGAGGCGAGGATCGTCAGGGCGAGGGCGGCGAGGACGACGACGAGCTGCTGGGCGACCACCCGGCACAGTGTCGACGGCGACCCGCCCGGGCGCGGGTCAGGGGTGGGTCAGGGGTGGGTCATGGACATCACGTCCAGGGCGGCGTCGAGCTGCTCCTCGCTCACCTCGCCGCGCTCGACGAAGCCGAGGTCGACGACGGCCTCGCGCACCGTGGAGCCGGTGGCGACGGCGTGCTTGGCCACTTTGGCCGCCGCCTCGTAGCCGATGACGCGGTTCAGCGGGGTGACGATCGAGGGGGAGGACTCGGCGAAGCGGCGGCAGGCCTCGACGTCGGCCTCCAGGCCGTCGATCGTGCGGTCGGCCAGGAGCGTGGAGGCGTTGCCCAGCAGCCGGGCCGATTCCAGCACGTTGCGGGCCATGACCGGGATCTGGACGTTGAGCTCGAAGGAGCCGCTGGCCCCGGCCCACGTGACGGTGGCGTCGTTGCCGACGACCTGCGCGCACACCATGAGGGCGGCCTCGGGCACGACCGGGTTGACCTTGCCCGGCATGATCGAGGACCCCGGCTGCAGGTCCGGCAGCCGCAGCTCGCCCAGCCCGGTGCGCGGGCCGGAGCCCATCCAGCGCAGGTCGTTGCAGACCTTGGTCAGGCTGACCGCGACGACCTTCAGCGCACCGGACAGCTCCACCAGGGCGTCGCGCGCGCCCTGGGCCTCGAAGTGGTCGGCGGCCTCGGTCAGCGGCAGGCCCGTGTCGGCGGCCAGCAGCTCGATGACGCGCTGGGGGAACCCGGCCGGGGTGTTGATGCCCGTGCCCACGGCCGTGCCGCCCAGCGGCACCTCGGCCACGCGCACGACGGTGGCCTCCACGCGCTCGATGCCGCGGGTGAGCTGGGCGGCGTAGCCGGCGAACTCCTGGCCCAGCGTCACCGGGGTCGCGTCCATGAGGTGCGTGCGCCCGGACTTCACGACGTCGGACCACTCGGTGGCCTTGCGCTGCAGGGAGTCCCGCAGGTGGGTCAGCGCCGGGACGAGGTCGTTGACGACGGCCGAGGTCGCCGCCACGTGCACCGACGTCGGGAAGACGTCGTTGGAGGACTGCGAGGCGTTGACGTGGTCGTTGGGGTGCACGGCCGAGCCGAGGCGCTCGGTGGCCAGGGTGGCGATGACCTCGTTGGCGTTCATGTTCGAGCTCGTGCCCGAGCCGGTCTGGAAGATGTCGACGGGGAACTCCCCGTCCCAGCGGCCGGTGGCGACCTCCTCGGCGGCGTCGGCGACCGCCTGGGCCAGGTCGCGGTCCAGCACGCCGAGCTCGGCGTTGGCCAGGGCCGCGGCCTTCTTGATGCGGGCGAGGGCCTCGATGTGGGCGCGTTCCAGCGGGGTGCCCGAGATCGGGAAGTTCTCCACCGCCCGCTGCGTCTGCGCGCGGTACTTCGCCGCGGCCGGGACCCTGACCTCCCCCATCGTGTCGTGCTCGACGCGGAACTGCGCCTCGTCGGGGGCGTCGGTCTGGGAGGGGGCTTCACTGGCCATGGCGCCATCCTGCCAAGGGGGGTGCGCGGACGGGGCACCCGGTGGTGCGGATCACGGTCGGCCAACGATCCGGCGCCCGGACCCGCCTCGGGGTGCGTCGTGTGGAGGACCGGTGTAGCCATGGTCCACAGCAACGGACGATGGAGTCGAGGAGGGGCTGTGGCTGGCCGATGGCGGACCCGGCTGGGGATCCTGAGCGCCGCGACGGTGCTCGCCGGTGGTCTCACGGCGTGCGGCGGATCGAGCACTGCGTCGGGGACCCCGACGCTGAACTGGTACATCAACCCGGACAACGGCGGTCAGCAACGGATCGCCGCCGACTGCAGCGCCGCCTCGGGCGGCGCCTACGCGATCGACGTGTCCATCCTGCCCAGCGACGCGGCCCAGCAGCGTGAGCAGCTCATGCGCCGGCTGGCGGGCAACGACACCTCGATCGACCTCATGAGCCTGGACCCGGTGTTCGTGCCCGAGACCTCCGAGGCGGGGTTCCTGGCACCGGTGCCGGCCGACCTGCAGCAGCAGTGGTCCGAGGGGGTCGTCGACGGCGCCGTGCAGGGGGCCACCTGGAAGGACGAGCTGGTCGCGGCCCCGTTCTGGGCCAACACGCAGCTGTTGTGGTACCGCAAGTCCGTCGCCCAGGCCGCCGGTCTGGACACGACCCGGCCGGTGACGTGGGACCAGCTCGTCACCGCCGCCCAGGAGCAGGGCACCGCCATCGGCGTCCAGGGCCAGCGCGCGGAGTCCATGACGGTCTGGGTCAACGCCATGATCGCCTCCGCGGGCGGGACGGTCATCGAGAACCCCGACGCCAAGGGCGAGGACCTGCGCCTGGGCATCGACTCCGAGGCCGGCCGCGCCGCCGCGCAGGTGATGCAGGACATCACCGCGGCCGGGGTCGGCGGGCCCGGCATCGACAACCGCGACGAGGCGGCCACGGCCAACCTGTTCCAGCAGGGCGGGGCGGCGTTCATGGTGAACTGGCCGTTCGTCTACGCCCAGGGCAAGGCGGCCGCCGAGGAGGGCACGATGGACCAGGCCGTCTTCGACGACTACGGCTGGACCACCTACCCGGCGATGAGCGCCGACCAGCCGGCCGCGCCGCCCCTGGGGGGCATCGACATCGGCGTCAGCGCCTTCAGCGAGCACCAGGACGCCGCCTTCCAGGCCGTGTCCTGCATCGTCTCCGAGCAGAACCAGGCGGCGTACATGGTCTCCGACGGGAACCCGGCGGCGCTGGAGTCGGTCTACGACGACCCGACGGTCCAGGAGGCGTACCCGATGTACGACACGATCCGGGAATCCCTCAAGGCCGCCGTCCCGCGTCCGCAGACGGCCTACTACAACGAGGTCAGCCAGGGCATCGCCGACCAGTGGCAGCCGGTGTCCTCGGTGACCGAGCGCACACCGGCCACCTCGCAGGAGTACATCCTCGAGGTCCTGCGAGGGGAGAAGCTGCTGTGAGTTCACAGATGCAGACGCGCTCGGCCGGGGACGTGTCCGTCTCCCGGGCGACGGGGAAGAAGTCGCGGGGGTCGGACAAGGCCCGCGCCGAGGCCCGCCTCGGCTGGTACCTGGCCGGGCCGGCCTTCGTCATCCTCGTGGCCGTCACGGGCTACCCGATCCTGCAGGCGCTGTACGAGTCGCTGTTCAGCTTCCGGCTCACCGCCCCGGACGACCGCCAGTTCGTCGGCCTGAAGAACTACGGCGTGATCCTCTCCGACGGCCTGTGGTGGGGGGCGCTGGGCAACACCGCGCTCATCACCGTCGTCACCGTCGCGGTCGAGCTCGTCCTCGGGTTCGCCCTGGCCATGGTGATGCACAAGGTCCTGGGGTGGCTGCGGCCCATCGTCCGCACCGCGATCCTCGTCCCGTACGCGATCATCACCGTCGTCTCGGCCTACGCCTGGCAGTACGCCTTCGCGCTGACCACCGGGTTCATGAACAACCTGCTCGGCCTCGGCGACTTCGACTGGTTCGCCAACAAGTGGTCGGCGCTGTTCGTCATCTGCCTGTCGGAGATCTGGAAGACGACCCCGTTCATCTCCCTGCTCCTGCTGGCCGGTCTGGCCCAGGTCCCGGCGGACATGACCGAGGCCGCCAAGGTGGACGGCGCCACGGCGTGGGAACGGTTGTGGCGGGTCACGCTGCCGAACATGAAGGCCTCGATCATGGTGGCGCTGCTGTTCCGCGCCCTGGACGCCTTCCGCATCTTCGACAACGTCTACATCATGACCAACGGGGCGGCGGGCACCGAGACCGTCTCCTCGCTGGCCTACAACCAGACGATCAGCCGGCTGGAGATCGGGCTGGGATCGGCCGTGTCGGTCCTGCTCTTCGTCTGCGTCCTGCTGATCTGCTTCATCGCCATCAAGGTGTTCAAGGTGGACCTGGCCCGAGCGAGGGGTGAAGGCTGATGGGTGCCATGTCGGTCAAGGAGAAGCTGGGCTGGTACGTGGGGGCCCTGCTCATCGTGCTCTACGCGGTGGTCCCGGTCGCCTACATCGTCTCGATGAGCTTCAAGTCCGAGGCGGCGCTGGCGGACCGGCAGTTCTTCCCCTCGCAGTGGACGTGGGCGAACTACGAGGGCATCTTCCAGGGCAACGGGTCGGACCTGTTCCTGCCGGCCCTGCGCAACTCGATCATCACGTGCCTGGCCGCGACGCTCATCGCCGTGGTGCTCTCGATGTTCGCGGCCTACGCCATCGCCCGGCTGAACTTCCCGGGCAAGCGCGTCGTCCTGACGAGCGCGCTGGCCGTGGCGGTCTTCCCCGTCATCACGATGGTCACGCCGCTGTTCAACCTGTGGCGCCAGATCGGCCTGTACGACACGATCCCGGGCCTCATCATCCCCTACCTGGCCCTGACGCTGCCGATCTCCATCTGGACGATGTCGGCGTTCTTCCGCGGCATCCCCTGGGACATGGAGCAGGCCGCGCAGGTCGACGGGGCCACGAGCTGGCAGGCGTTCCGCAAGGTGATCGTCCCCCTGGCCGCCCCGGGGGTGTTCACCACGGCGATCATCGCGTTCTTCATCGCCTGGAACGACTTCGTCTTCGGCATCTCGCTGACCTCGACGTCGGACGCGCAGCCGGTCCCGGCGGCGCTGTCGAGCTTCACCGGGTCCAGCTACTTCGTCCAGCCGACGGGGGCCATCTCGGCCGCCGCCGTCATCGTCACCATCCCCGTCGTGGTCCTGGCGCTGGTGTTCCAGCGCCGCATCGTCGCGGGTCTCACCAACGGCGCGGTCAAGGGCTGACGCAGAAAGGGTTCTCGGACATGGCTCGCATCGAACTGAAGAACATCGTCAAGAAGTACGGGGACGGCTTCCCGGCCGTCAACGACGTCAGCCTGGACATCGCCGACGGCGAGTTCGTCATCCTCGTGGGCCCCTCGGGCTGCGGGAAGTCGACGCTGCTGCGGATGATCGTCGGGCTGGAGGACATCACCGACGGGGACCTGCTCATCGACGGCGAGCGGGTCAACGACCTCGCCCCCCGCGACCGGGACCTGGCGATGGTGTTCCAGAACTACGCCCTCTACCCGCACCTGAGCGTGGGGGAGAACATCGCCTTCCCGCTGCGGCTGAACCACTCCAAGGTGCCCGAGAGCGAAATCCGCGAACGCGTCCAGCGCGCCGCGGACATGCTGGAGCTGCACGAGCACCTCGACCGCAAGCCGGCCAACCTCTCCGGCGGGCAGCGCCAGCGCGTCGCGATGGGGCGGGCCATCGTCCGCGACGCCAAGGCGTTCCTGTTCGACGAGCCGCTGTCCAACCTCGACGCCAAGCTGCGCGGGCAGATGCGCACCGAGATCGCCCGGATGCAGCGGTCCCTGGCCACCACGACGGTCTACGTCACCCACGACCAGACCGAGGCCATGACCCTCGGCGACCGCGTCGCGGTGCTGCGCAAGGGCGTCCTGCAGCAGGTCGCCAGCCCGCGCGAGCTGTACGAACAGCCCGTCAACCTCTTCGTCGCCGGCTTCATCGGCGCCCCGCCGATGAACTTCCTGCCCGCCCGGGTCGCCGGGACGACGCTGCAGCTGCCGTTCGGCGAGGTGCCACGCCCGGAGCGGGTCGACGGGTCCTACGAGGGCAAGCTGCTCATCGTGGGGGTGCGCCCGGAGCACTTCGACGACGCCGACGTCACCGACCCGCCCGAGGGGGCCGCGACGTTCCGCGCCGACGTCGACGTCACGGAGTGGCTGGGCAACGAGCTGTACGCCTACATCCCCTTCGAGGCCGCCGACGAGACCAAGGAGCAGCTCGCCGAGCTTGACCGCGAGCTGGACGGGGAGAGCCTGCGCTCCCAGCTCGTCGTCACCCTCGACGCCATGAGCGGGGTGCGCGACGGCGACACCGCGACGCTGTGGTTCGACCCGCAGCGGATGCACGTCTTCGACCCGACGACGGGGGTCAACCTGACGCGGGACGAGGCGAAGGCGCAGAAGATCGGGGAGCAGTCCGAGGCGCTGCGCAAGCGGTCCCTGGAGCGCGCCCAGGGCAGCGGGGACCGCGCTCCCGCCCACGCCTCCTGAGGCGCCGCGGAGTGGGGGGACCGTCGACGCACCGGGTCGCCAGGTCGGGCCCGGTGCATCGACGATCCCGACCCCCGTCCCCGCGTCGAACCTCTGCGTAGAAGCGTTGTGACGCTGCGTCGATGACGCGGCGGCGACCGGGGGAGGACGTGCGGTGGTGTCGCACGGCCCGGTTAACGTACGCGCACGGGTCCTCCACACGGTCGGCCCGACGGCGGGTGTGATCGGGCAGCGGAGGGTGGTCGACGGTGGCGGACCTGGCGGTGTCCGCGTCCGGTGCCTCCGGGGCTCCCGGCACCGCCACCGCCACCTCCACCGGCACCTCCACCGCCGCATCCGACCCCGGTCTGCACCTCGTCCACGACCCGGCCCACGGGCTGTCGGTCACGGTGCGCCGGCACCTGGACCACGCACCCGTGCCGGAGTGGCGCGCCCTGGCCCACCGCGCGGGCCAGCCGCCGTTCACCGGCCCGGACTGGCTGCGCGCCGTGCACTCCCACCTCGGCCGGGGCGAACCGCTGCTCGTCAGCGTCCGCCGCGACGGGCGGCTGCTGGCCTTCGGCGCCTTCGCCCTGCTCGGTGGTCCCCGGCCGCTGCTGACCTTCCTCGGCGCCGGGGGCAGCGACTACGCCGGCGTCCTCACCGACCCCGACGCCGACGTGCCCGCGGTGCGGCTGGTCGCGGCCGTGCTCGACGGGGCGCTGCGCGAGGCACCGGGCGCGCTGTGGGACCTGGAGCAGGTGCCCGACGGCGAGCAGGCCGAGGTCCTCGTCGCCTGGGCCCGGTTCCGCGGGTACGGCGTGCGCACCCTGCCGCAGGCGGTCGTGCACACGGTCGCGCTGGCGGCCACCGTCGACGAGCACGACGCCGGGCTGGGCCGGCACGCCCGGCACGAGGAGCGCCGGCAGTGGCGGCGGCTGGCGGAGCTGGGCGAGCTCACGGTCGCCGACGACCTCCTGGAGGCGGTCACCGCCGCGCGCGGGCACGACCCCGAGGCCGCCGCGGACCGGCTGGAGGAACTGGTCACCGAGCTCGCCGAGGTCGACGACGCCCACCCGCACGCCGACCGCCGGCGCCGGCCGTGGCGGGGGGCCTCCGGTCGCACCCTGACCGAGGTCCTGTGGACCTCCCCGCCCGGGACGGTGCAGCTGTCCGGGGTCCGCGTCGACGGTGAGCTCGTGGCCTACGCCTTCTGCCTGGCCGGGCCGCGCGCGCTGCACGGGTACGTCCAGAGCTACCGCGCCCGCTACGCGCCCACCGGCCCCGGGACGCTCCTGCTGCTGCGCCTGTGCCGGCGCGCGGTCCTCAGCGGGTACCGCGAACTGGACCTGCTGCGCGGGGACGAGGTCTACAAGCGGCGCCTGCGGCCCACGCCGCGCCGCACCGTGCGGCTCGTCCTCACCCCGCCCGGGCGCGACGTCGTGCCCGCCCTGGCCGACCGGCTGGCCCTGCTGCGCCGCACCTACCGCGACGAGGTCCGCCGCTCGGAGCGGCTGGACCGGTCGTGGACCGCGCTGGTCGGTGCGGTGGGCCGGGTCCGGGAGGAGGCCGCACGCCGCCGCGGCGCGCTGCCGGCCCCGCCGCGGATCCGGCGCCGCCGCTGACCGGGCCCGCTCAGGCCCAGGCCGCCAGTTCCTCGCGGGTGGGCGGGTTCGCCCCGGCCCGCGAGCACGTGATGGAGGCCGAGGCGATCGCCGTGGCGACCAGGGACTGCAATGTGCCCAGCCCGAGGTGGCGCAGCCGCGGCAGCGCCCGGCCCCCCAGCAGGTCGTGCTCGGCCAGGGCGTGCAGCAGCCCCGACATGAACGCGTCACCGGCCCCGACCGTGTCGACGACGTCCACGCGCGGAGCCGGCACGTGCAGGGTGCCGGCCCCCGAGACGACGACCGCACCGGCCCCGCCCCGGGTCACCACGACCAGCGCCGGGCCGCGCCCCTGCCAGCGGTGGGCCACGTCCTCCACGTCACGACCCGGCAGCAGCCAGTCGAGGTCCTCGTCGGAGGCCTTGACCACGTCGGCGGCCGCCACGAACTCCTCCACGCGCTCCAGCGCCGCGGCGGGGGAGTCGAAGAACGCCGGCCGCACGTTCGGGTCGTAGCTCGTCGTGGCCCGCCCGCGCACCGCGCGCATCAGCTCCAGCACCGTGCCCGCCCCGGGGTCCACCGCCGCCCCGATCGACCCGGTGTGCAGCAGGGCCAGGTCCTCGGGCAGCGGGGTGTCCGGCACCCGCCACACGAGGTCGAAGTCGTAGGAGGCCTTCCCCTCGGCGTCCACCTCGGCCCGGGCGACCGACGTGCGGTCCCCGTCCACGGCGCCGGGCAGCAACCGCACCCCGGCCCCGGCCAGGTGCCCGGTGAGCAGCCGGCCGTGGTCGTCGTCACCGAGCCGGGTCAGCAGGGCGACGTCGTGCCCCAGCCGGCCCAGGCCGTGCGCGACGTTCATCGGCGACCCGCCCGGGTGCTCGACGGTGCCGTCCTGCCCGGCGCGGTGGACCACGTCGACGAGGGCCTCGCCGACGACGACGGCGCGCGGACCGGCGCCGGGAGCCGGCGCCGAGGGGTCGGTCATCAGCGCGGGCCGGTGAAGTCGACCGCGGAGTAGGCCTGCAGCTTGGACAGCCGGTGCTCGCTCTCGACCTTGCGGATGGTGCCGGACTTGCTGCGCATGACGATGCTCGACGTGGAGATCGTGTCCCCGCGGTAGCGGACCCCGTCGACGAGCTCGCCGTCGGTGATGCCGGTGACGACGAAGTACACGTTGTCGCTGGCCACGAGGGTGGAGGTGTCCAGGACGGCGTCCAGGTCGTGCCCGGCGTCGATCGCCTTCTGCTTCTCGTCGTCGTCGCGCGGCCACAGCCGCCCCTGGATGGCCCCGCCCAGGCAGTGCATGGCGCAGGCCGTGATGATGCCCTCCGGTGTCCCGCCGACGCCCAGGAGCAGGTCCACCCCGGTGCCCTCGCGGGCGGCCATCACGGCCCCGGCCACGTCGCCGTCGGAGATGAACTTGATCCGGGCCCCGGCGTCGCGGACCTCCTGGGCGAGCTGGGCGTGCCGGGGGCGGTCGAGGATGCAGACGGTCACGTCCTCCACCCAGCGCTTCTTCGCGCGGGCCAGCCGGCGGATGTTCTCGCGCACCGGCAGCCGGATGTCGACCACGTCCGCGGCCTCGGGGCCCACGGCGAGCTTGTCCATGTAGAACACCGCGCTCGGGTCGTACATGGTGCCGCGCTCGGCCACGGCCAGGACGGCCACCGCGTTCGGCATCCCGCGCGCGGTCAGGGTCGTCCCGTCGATCGGGTCCACCGCGACGTCGCACTCGGCGCCGTGGCCGTCGCCGACCCGCTCGCCGTTGTAGAGCATGGGCGCGTTGTCCTTCTCGCCCTCGCCGATGACGACGGTGCCGTTCATCGTGACGGTGCCGATGAGGGTGCGCATGGCGTTGACGGCGGCGCCGTCGGCCTTGTTCTTGTCGCCCCGCCCGACCCAGCGGCCACCGGCCATGGCGGCGGCCTCGGTGACCCGGACCAGTTCCATGGCCAGGTTGCGGTCGGGGGACTCCTCCGAGACCGCGAGGGAGGGGGGCAGCGACGTGTGGGACGTGATCTGGGCCATGGCGTGGGACCTCCTGGTCGACGTGGTTCTCCGGGTCGGCGCTGCGGGATCCGGTGCCCCCGGGCGGGCGGCCGGCGACGCTCGTCGTCGGTCGCCGACTCTATCCGTCACCATGGGGGTGTGAGCACGACCGGTCGACCCTCCGACACCCCGTCCGTCGCGTCGGGGGAGGACCCCCGCGGCGTGCCGCGCCGGCGGCACTCCGGCGGCAACGTCCGGTCGATGGTCATCTCGATGGCCGTGATCCTGGGGATGGTCTTCGTCGTCGTCTGGCTCCTCCCGCGGCCCAACGCGATCGAGCAGCCGGCCGTCGACGTCGCCAACGCCGCGCGGGGCGCCGACGCGCGCCTGCCCTTCGCCCCCGTCGTCCCCGACGGCCCGCAGGGCTGGACGGCCACGTCGGCGAACGTCAACCGGTCCACCGACGGCGTCGTGACGTGGCACATCGGCTACCGCACCGACGAGGGCGACTACCTGGCGCTGGAGGCCGCGCGGGACACCACGCCCGCGTGGTTGCGGGCCCAGACCCAGAGCGGGGACGCCCGGGGCGAGCAGACGATCGACGGAGAGGTCTGGCAGCGGTACCTGCAGCCGGACCGCGAGCGCTACAGCCTGGTGCGCACCCAGGACGGGCAGACGCTGCTGGCGACCGGTGAGGGCGGGTACGACGTGCTGGCCGAGCTGGTCCGGGCCGCCGAGGCCGGGTGGGCGCAGGCCGGCACCCCCTGGGGCGTGCGGCCCTAGGTCACTCCTGCCCGGTCGCCCGGGCCGCGTCGAGGCGCTCGCGGGCGCCGTCGAGCCACACCTGGCAGCGGTCGGCCAGGGCTTCCCCGCGCTCCCACAGCGCCAGCGCCTCCTCCAGGCCGGTGCCGCCCGTCTCCAGGCGGCGCACGACGTCGACGAGCTCGTCGCGGGCCTGCTCGTAGCTCAGCTCGCCGGGGTCGGGCAGGGTCTGGGTGGTCTCCTCGGGCACCCCGGGAGGCTACCCAGCCACCGCCCCCGGACGCTCACCCCGCGGTGGCGCCGACCTCCCCGTCGGCCAGCCGCAGCCGCAGCGCCGTGCCGGCCGGGGCGTCCGCCGGCTCCCGCACCAGCGCGCCGTCCGCCCGCTGCACCACCGCGTAGCCCCGCAGCAGCGTCGAGCGCGGCGACAGGGCCCGCACGCTCGTGCGCAGGTGCTCGACGTCGACGCCCGCCCGCTCCAGCCGTGCCCCCAGCGCCCGGCGGGCCCGCTCGCGCAGCCCGTCGACCTCGGTGGCGCGGGTGTCGAGCAGGACGTGCGGGGCGGCCAGCACCGGACGGCTGCGCAGCGCGGCCAGGGCGTGCTCCTCGCGCTCGAGGCGGCCGGTGACCGCGCGCCGCGCCCGCGCGCGCGACTGCCCCACCCCGGCCAGCTCCTCGGCCACGTCGGGGACGACGAGGCGGGCCGCGTCCGTGGGGGTGGAGGCGCGCACGTCGGCCACGAGGTCGACCAGCGGGGAGTCGACCTCGTGCCCGATGGCCGACACGACGGGGGTCCGCGCGGCGGCCACCGCGCGCACGAGGGCCTCGTTGCTGAACGGCAGCAGGTCCTCCACGCTGCCGCCGCCGCGGGCCAGGACGACGACGTCGACGTCCGGGGCGGCGTCCAGCTCGGCCAGGGCCGCGACGACCTCGGGAACGGCGTGGGGGCCCTGCACGGCGACCTCGCGCACCTCGAAGCGGACCGCGGGCCAGCGGGCGCGGGCGTTGTCCACCACGTCCCGCTCGGCGGCCGAGGCGCGCCCGCAGACGAGGCCGACGGTGCGGGGCAGGAACGGCAGCGGCCGCTTGCGGGCGGCGTCGAACAGGCCCTCGCTGCGCAGCACCCGCTTGAAGTGCTCCAGGCGGGCCAGCAGCTCTCCGACCCCGACGGGCCGGACGTCGTCGGCGGCCAGGGCGAGAGAGCCGCGCTTGGCGAAGAACTCCGGCCGGGCGTGGACGACGACGCGGGTGCCGTGGCCCAGGCCGTCCGGGAGGGCGTCGCGCAGGCGGCCCAGCACGCGGCGGGTGATCGTCACCGGCAGCGACATGTCGGTGTCGGCGTCGCGCAGGGTCACGAACACCACGGAGGAGCCGGGCCGGTCGGAGACCTGCACGACCTGGCCCTCGACCCACGTCCACGGCATCTTCGCGATGTAGGCGTCCATCTTGGCGGCCAGCAGCCGCACGGGCCACGGGTTCTCCGCCGTCGTCTCCCCGGCGGTGGTGGGACGGCGCGGCGGTGGGTCGGCGGGCGCGGCGGGCACGGGGGCATCCTCTCCCGGCCCCGCCGGACCCGGTCGCCGTGGGGCCCGGGTCGGTACCCCGACCTACCATGGGCGGCGTGAGCCAGACCGCCGAGACCGCAGCCGCCACCACCGCAGTCCTCGACGGGGCCGACGACTGCAACGACACCTCGCTGCTGGACCGGCCCGCCGACCGGGCCGCCTGGGACGGCGGCAAGCGCGTCCTGCTGGCCGCCCCGCGCGGGTACTGCGCCGGCGTCGACCGCGCCGTCGTGGCCGTGGAGAAGGCCCTGGACCTGTACGGCGCCCCCGTCTACGTGCGCAAGGAGATCGTGCACAACAAGCACGTCGTGCGGACGCTGACCGAGCGCGGCGCGGTCTTCGTCGAGGAGACCGACGCGGTGCCCGAGGGGGCCCACCTCGTCTTCTCCGCCCACGGCGTCAGCCCCGCGGTGCGCCAGGCCGCCTCGGCGCGCTCGCTGCAGACCATCGACGCGACCTGCCCCCTGGTGACGAAGGTCCACAAGGAGGCCGTCCGCTTCGCCGCCCAGGACGCCCGCATCCTGCTCATCGGCCACACCGGCCACGAGGAGGTCGAGGGCACCGCGGGGGAGGCCCCCGAGCACATCACCGTCGTGGACAGCCCCGAGGTCGCCGACACCATCGAGGTCGAGGACACCGGCAACCTCGTGTGGCTCTCCCAGACCACGCTCAGCGTGGACGAGACGATGGAGACCGTGCGCCGCCTGCGCGCCCGGTTCCCGCACCTGCAGGACCCGCCCAGCGACGACATCTGCTACGCCACCTCCAACCGGCAGGTGGCGGTGAAGAAGATCGCCCCCGAGGCCGACCTCGTCATCGTCGTGGGCAGCGCGAACTCCTCGAACTCGGTGCGCCTGGCCGAGGTCGCCCTCGACGCCGGGGCCCGCGCGGCGCACCGCGTCGACAACGCCGGCGAGGTCGAGGACGCCTGGTTCGAGGGCGTCACGACGGTGGGGCTGACCTCCGGCGCCTCGGTGCCGGAGGTGCTCGTGCAGGAGGTGCTGGCCCTGCTGGCCGAGCGCGGCTACGGCGCGGTCGAGGAGGTCACCACCGCGATGGAGGACCTGCAGTTCGCGCTGCCGACGGACCTGCGCCGGGACCTGAAGGCGGCCACGAACACCGCCGGCCGCCGGTCGCTGCCCGTCACCCCCCTCTGACCTCCGGGCCGACCCGCCGGGGGTCCGCCGGGTCCTCCAGCAGCTCGGGGGCGGTCAGCGGCCGGACCGCGTCCTGGAGCGGCTCGGGCTGCGCCAGCTCCTCGTCGGCCAGGTCCAGGTCCCGGATGCGCCGGGCCGAGACGAGCACCCGCCGCTCCAGCGTGCCCACGAACCGGTTGTAGTCCTCCACCGCCCGGTGCAGCGTCCGCCCCAGCGACGCCGTGTGACCGCCGAGGGTCCCCAGCCGCTCGTACAGCTCCCGGCCCACCTCGAACAGCTCCCGGGCGTTGCCGGCCACCGCGTCCTGCTGCCAGGTGAGGGCCACCGTGCGCAGCAGCGCCAGCAGCGTCGTCGGCGTGGCCAGCACCACCCGGCGCGACATCGCGTGCTCCAGCAGCGCCGGGTCCGCCTGGCACGCCGCGGCCAGGAACGCCTCACCGGGCACGAAGCAGACGACGACGTCGGGGGAGTCCTCCACCGCGCTGGGGTACTCCTTGGCGGCCAGGGCGTCCACGTGCCCGCGCACGGCCCGGGCGTGGGCGAGCAGCTCGCGGCGGCGCTCGCCGTCGTCGGCGCTCTCGCCCGCGCGCAGGAACGCCGCGAGCGGGGCCTTGGCGTCGACGACGACGTGCTTGCCGCCGGGGAGGTTGACCACGAGGTCCGGGCGCACCCCGCGGCCGTCGCGGGTGCTCAGCGTGGCCTGCTCGACGAAGTCGACGCGGTCGAGCATCCCGGCGTGCTCGACCACCCGGCGCAGCTGGACCTCCCCCCACGAGCCCCGCGAGCTGGAGGCGCGCAGCGCCCCGGCCAGGGAGGCGGTCTGGTCGCGCAGCGCGTCGGTCCCCTCGGCCACCGAGCGCAACTGCTCGCTCAGGCGCGCGTACTGCTGCACGCGGTCCCGTTCCAGGGCGGCGACCTGGGCCTCGACCCGGTCCAGCGTCGCCGCCACGGGGGTGACGGTCGCGGTCAGCTCGTGTCCGGCCCGCACGCGGTCCTCCAGCTCCCCGACCCGCGCCCGCAGCAGGTCCCGCTCGGTGCGCAGCGCGGTCTGCTCGGGCGCGGCCCGGCCGCGCAGCACCCACCGCAGCAGCAGGGCCCCGGCGACGACGCCCACCAGCAGACCGAGGAGCAGACCGAGCAGGAGAGCGGGGACGTCCATGCCGCGAGCGTGCCAGCCGCCTCGGACAGCGCCGGGCGGGGGCCGGGCGGGTAGGCTCTCGTGCCCGTGGCTCTCACCATCGGCATCGTCGGACTGCCCAACGTCGGCAAGTCCACGCTCTTCAACGCACTGACCGAGAACGACGCGCTCGCCGCGAACTACCCCTTCGCCACGATCGAGCCCAACGTCGGGGTCGTGGCGCTGCCCGACCCGCGGCTGGACCGGCTGGCCCAGGTCTTCGGCAGCGAGAAGACGGTCCCGGCCACGGTGTCCTTCGTCGACATCGCCGGCATCGTCAAGGGCGCCAGCGAGGGGGAGGGCCTGGGCAACAAGTTCCTGGCCAACATCCGCGAGGCCGACGCGATCTGCCAGGTGACGCGCGCCTTCGCCGACCCCGACGTCGTCCACGTCGCCGGGGCCGTCGACCCCTCCGACGACATCGAGACGGTGCACACCGAGCTGGTGCTGGCCGACCTGCAGACCCTCGAGCGCGCGGTGCCGCGCCTGGAGAAGGAGGTCAAGGGCAAGAAGGCCGACCCGGCGGTGCTCAAGGCCGCCGTCGCCGCGCAGGCCGTCCTGGACTCCGGCCGGCCGCTGTCGGCCGCCACGACCGCCGACGACGTCGACGTGGCGCTGCTGCGCGAGCTGGGGCTGCTGACGACCAAGCCCTTCCTGTACGTGTTCAACGTCGACGAGACCGTCCTGGGCGACGAGACCCGCAAGCAGGAGCTGCGCGCGCTCGTCGCCCCGGCCGAGGCCGTCTTCCTCGACGCCAAGCTGGAGTCCGAGCTCGCCGAGCTGTCGCCCGAGGAGGCCGCCGAGCTGCTGGAGTCGGTGGGCCAGACCGAGTCCGGCCTGGACCAGCTCGCCCGGGTCGGCTTCGACACGCTGGGCCTGCAGACGTACCTGACGGCCGGCCCGAAGGAGTCGCGGGCCTGGACGATCCACCGCGGCTGGACCGCGCCGCAGGCCGCCGGGGTCATCCACACCGACTTCCAGCGCGGGTTCATCAAGGCCGAGGTCGTCTCCTTCGAGGACCTGCTCGCCGCCGGGTCGATGGCCGAGGCCAAGGCCGCGGGCAAGGTCCGCATCGAGGGCAAGGAGTACGTCATGGCCGACGGCGACGTCGTGGAGTTCCGCTTCAACGTCTGACCGGCGGTGCCGTTCAGACGCCGTCGACGCCGTCCGCGCGACGCCGTCCGCTGTGTGCCGATCGTGTGACACGGCCGATGTTCTCCCTGCGCCTGACGCCGCAGGAGGCTGCCACCGCCGACCGCGATGCGGAGTACCCGGGGCTGAACGGCGTGCGCGCGCAGGCCCGCTGCAGCACTCCGCAGGGGTGAGTGCCCTCCGTGGTGAGGTGCGGGACGCCGCGCTTGCCCGTCGGTGACCACCCGGTGGTCGTCACCGGCACGACGGGCCCGTCGGTCACGCACGTGCCGGTCGGGCCCGAGGCCGGGCTGACGGGGTACCCGCAGTCCTGCGTCGACGTCACCGACGTGCACTCGGTGGCCCACCACGACCTGCTGACCCTGCGGGGCCGGCTGTCGGTCGACGGGCTGCAGCACGTGGAGCGGTGCCGGCGACGCTTCCTCGGCCTGCTCTGAGCCGGCCCCGCTGAATGCTTCCGGAACGGCCCGGTCGTGCCCGATCGCGCCCGGTGTGAAACGTCCCGGAAACATTCCCGACCCGCGCAGGAAACGATTGCGTCTCGATCCGGTCGTCAGGTCCCCGAACGGTCCTGAAGAGCGCGTGAAGTGCGTCATGCTCACGGGGCGGTGAGGTCGACGGGGATCTCACCGCCCTCACCGTCCTGGCCGGCCGTCGTCGCCGCAGCGGCGGCCAGACCGACACCACATCGTTACCTCGGGGTCCGACACGGGGCGGTACGCCCCTGACCTGCGACGACGTGTCATCCTGGAGGCACGGTAGGTCATCCGGGGGGGGTGTGTGGCGCCGCTCCGGGGGAGGACACTGGGAGTCGGTGCGCGACATCGTCGCCCGTCGGCGTTCACGGAGGTCCGGAAATGCGTTGACCGGGTGTTAACGTGCTGCCCGACCTGTAGAGGTGGACATCCTGCGCGTCGGGAGTCGCCGAAGATGGGCAACCTGCCCACCCAGTTCCGCTTGCGAGGAGGAGTTCCACCTTGAGCAGCTTCGAGAAGGACGAGCGCCGGGCCGTCGAGCGCATCGGTGTCGTCACGGGAGGCCTCGGGTCCCCGTTCAGCCGGCGCAACGGCCTCAAGGGTGCCCTGGGCGTGGCCGCCCTGACGACGCTGGCGGCCTGCGGTGGCAGCGACGACGAGGGCGGCTCGGGCGAGGGCGGCTCCGGCGGCAGCGGCGGCGACGTCGTGGTCAACGGCACCGAACCGCAGAACCCGCTCGTCCCGACGAACACCAACGAGGTCGGCGGCGGTCGCCTGCTGGACTCGCTGTGGGCCGGTCTGCGCTACTACAAGGCCGACGGGACCCCCGAGAACGACGTCGCCGAGTCGATCGAGTCGACCGACGGGCAGAACTACACCATCACCATCAAGTCGGGGCAGACGTTCTCCGACGGCACCCCGGTGACCGCGAAGTCCTTCGTCGACGCGTGGAACTACGGCGCCCTGGGCACCAACGCCCAGCTCTCCAGCTACTTCTTCGAGCCCATCGAGGGCTTCGAGGCCGTCCAGGCCGAGCCGCCGACCGCCCAGGAGCTCTCGGGCCTGGCCGTCGTCGACGACACCACCTTCACCGTCAAGCTCCTGCAGCCGGAGTCGGACTTCCCGCTGCGCCTGGGCTACTCGGCCTTCTACCCGCTGCCGGAGTCGGCCTACGCCGACATGCGCGCCTACGGTGAGAACCCCGTCGGCAACGGCCCCTACAAGCTCGCCGAGCAGGGCGCCTGGCAGCACAACGTCCGCATCGACTTCGTGCCGAACGAGACCTACTCCGGCCCGCGCGCGGCCCAGAACGACTCCCTCGCGTTCGTCTTCTACGAGACGTACGACGCGGCCTACGCGGCCCTGCAGGGCGGGGACCTGGACGTCCTGGACAACATCCCCAGCTCGGCGCTGCTGACCTACACCGACGACCTCGGTGACCGCGCGGTCAACCAGCCCGCCGCCATCTTCCAGTCGTTCTGCATCCCCGAGAGCCTGCCCGGCTTCGGTGGCGAGGAGGGCAAGCTGCGCCGCCAGGCGTTCAGCTACGCCTTCGACCGCGCCGCCATCTGCAAGGCGGTCTTCAACGACACCCGCACCCCGGCCAAGGACTTCACGTCCCCGGTCATCTCGGGCTACTCCGAGACCGTCCCGGGCAACGAGGTCCTGAGCTTCGACGAGGCCAAGGCCAAGCAGCTGTGGGACCAGGCCAACGCCATCGCCCCGTGGAACGGCAGCACCTTCACCATCGCCTACAACAGCGACGGTGACCACCAGGCGTGGGTGGACGCGGTGACCGCGAGCCTGCGCCAGGTGCTCGGCATCCAGGCCGAGGGCCGTCCCTACCCGACGTTCGCGCAGATCCGCACCGAGATCACCAACCGGACGATCGACGGCGCCTTCCGCACCGGCTGGCAGGGCGACTACCCGGGTCTGTACAACTTCCTCGCCCCGCTGTACGCCACGGGCGCCGGCTCGAACGACGGCGACTACTCCAACCCGGCGTTCGACGCCCTGCTGGAGCGGGCGGCCGGCACGACCGACGAGGACGAGGCCAACAGCATCCTGCAGCAGGCGCAGACGATCCTGTTCGCCGACCTGCCCGTGCTCCCGCTGTGGTACTCCAACGCCAGCGGCGGCTACGGCGAGCAGGCGAACAACGTCGAGTTCGGGTGGAACAGCGTCCCGCTCTACTACGAGATCACCAAGTCCTGACGTGAGGTCCGGGGGTGGGTCGTGCTCAGCGCGACCCACCCCCGTTCGCGCGTCGGGACACCGGCGCGACACCGTGTTCCGCGTGTCCGTGCGTGTTAGCCGGGACGACCAGGGAAGGTCGTCCCCCGAGGAGGCTCGTGATGGGTTGGTACATCGGGCGCCGTCTGCTGCAGATGGTTCCCGTCTTCTTCGGAGCGACGCTCCTCATCTACGCCCTGGTGTTCCTGCTCCCGGGGGACCCCATCCTGGCGCTGTTCGGTGACAAGCCCGTCAGCGAGTCGGCGCGGGCGGCGCTGACGGCGCAGTACAACCTCGACCGGCCGTTCATCGTCCAGTACCTGCTGTTCCTCAAGGGCATCTTCACGCTCGACTTCGGGCAGTCGTTCTCCGGTCAGCCCGTCCTGGACCAGATCCTGCGGGCGTTCCCGGTGACCATCAAGCTCGCGGTGGTGGCCCTGGTCGTCGAGGCCGTGTTCGGCATCGCGTTCGGCTTCATCGCCGGGCTGCGCCGGGGCGGGATCTTCGACTCCACCGTCCTGTTCCTGTCCCTGGTCGTCATCGGCATCCCGGTCTTCGTCCTCGGTTTCGTGGGGCAGTACTTCGTCGGGGTGAAGTGGGGCATCGTCCGCTCCACCGTCGGCGGCGACCCCGCGCTGGTGGACCTGCTCCTGCCCGGGATCGTGCTCGGCGCGCTGTCGTTCGCCTACGTGCTGCGGCTGACCCGCAACTCCGTCGCGGAGGGGTTGTCGGCCGACCACGTGCGCACGGCGACGGCCAAGGGCCTGTCCCGCCCGCGGGTCATGACGGTGCACGTGCTGCGCAACTCCCTCATCCCCGTCGTCACGTTCCTGGGCGCCGACCTCGGCGCGCTCATGGGCGGGGCCGTGGTCACCGAGGGCATCTTCAACGTGCCCGGCGTGGGGAACCTGCTGTACCAGTCCGTCATCCGCCAGGAGGGGCCGACCGTCGTGTCGGTCGTGACGATCCTCGTGATCATCTACCTCGTCGCCAACCTCGTCGTCGACCTCCTGTACGCCGTCCTGGACCCGAGGATCCGCTATGTCTGAGCCCACCACCGGACGTCCCGCGCCGGGGGCCGCCGTCCGGCCCGGCCAGGAGCGCTTCGTCGCGCCCCTGGAGGAGACCCCGCTCGCCGCCGTCGACGCCGTCGACGACTCCGCCCCCACCGGCGGGGTGTTCTCCGAGGCGTGGAAGCAGCTGCGCAAGCGCCCGATCTTCATCGTGGCCAGCCTCATCATCCTGCTGCTCGTCGTCGTCTCGCTGTTCCCCTCGCTGTTCACCTCCACGAACCCCCGCTTCGTCGACCTGTCCACGGCGCTGGACGGTCCCTCGGCCGAGCACCCCCTCGGGGTCACCCGGGGCGGCACCGACGTCTACGCCCGCCTCATCTACGGCGCCCGGGCCTCGGTGAGCGTCGGCATCCTCACCACGGTCATGGTCGTCGTCGTCGGCGGGGTCGTGGGCGCGCTGGCCGGGTTCTACGGCGGCTGGCTCGACGCCGTCCTGTCCCGCGTGGCCGACGTCTTCTTCGCGCTGCCGCTCATCCTCGGCGCCATCGTCCTGCTGCAGACGGTCCGCACCCGCAACGTGTGGACGGTCGCGCTGACGCTGGCGCTGTTCGGGTGGCCGCAGGTGGCGCGCATCATGCGCGGGGCGGTCCTGCAGGTGCGGACCAACGAGTACGTGACGGCGGCGAAGTCGCTGGGCCTGTCGCGGATGGCGACCCTCGTCCGGCACGTCGTGCCCAACGCGCTGGGGCCCGTCATCGTCGTGGCGACCATCTCGCTGGGGACGTTCATCGCCGCCGAGGCGACGCTGTCGTTCCTGAGCCTGGGGCTGCCGCCGAACATCGTGTCGTGGGGTGGGGACATCTCCAACGCCCGCGCCACCCTGCGCACCAACCCGATGGTCTTGCTGTGGCCCTCGATCGGCCTGTCGGTCACGGTCCTGTCGTTCCTCATGTTGGGTGACGCCCTGCGCGACGCCCTCGACCCGAAGGGCCGCACCCGATGAGCCCGCAGAACGCCACCGCCACCCCGGTGGACCGCAGCAAGCCCCTCCTGCAGGTGCGCGACCTGGAGGTCGACTTCACCTCCGGCGGCCGGGCCGTGCACGCGGTGCGCGGGGCGAACTTCACCGTCTACCCCGGCCAGACCGTCGCCATCGTCGGGGAGTCCGGGTCGGGCAAGTCGACGTCGGCCATGGCCGTCATCGGCCTGCTGCCCGGCTCGGGCAAGGTCGTCGGCGGGCAGATCCTGTTCGACGGCAAGGACATCGCCCACGCCTCGCGCCGGGAGCAGGTCGCGCTGCGCGGGACGCAGATCGGTCTGGTCCCGCAGGACCCGATGTCGAACCTGAACCCGGTGTGGAACATCGGGTTCCAGGTCAAGGAGGCCATCGAGGCCAACGGCCTCGCCCGGGGCGCGGCGGCCAAGCGGCGCGCGATCGAGGTGCTCGGCGAGGCCGGCCTCAGCGACGCGGGCCGGCGCTACCGGCAGTACCCGCACGAGTTCTCCGGCGGCATGCGCCAGCGCGCGCTCATCGGCATCGGCCTGGCCTCCCGGCCGCGCCTGCTCATCGCCGACGAACCCACCTCGGCGCTGGACGTGACCGTGCAGCGGGGCATCCTGGACCACCTCGACAGCCTCACCGCCGACCTGGGCACCGCCGTGCTGCTCATCACGCACGACCTGGGCCTGGCCGCCGAGCGCGCCGAGCACCTCGTCGTCATGTACAAGGGCCAGGTCGTCGAGTCCGGCCCGGCCCTGGAGATCCTGCAGGACCCCCGGCACCCGTACACCCAGCGGCTGGTGGCCGCGGCCCCCTCGCTGGCCTCGCGGCGCATGGAGTCCAGCCACCGGGCGCAGATCACCGAGCAGGCGCAGGCCCACGCCCACGCCGAGACCGAGGCCGGGACCGCGACCGCGCGGCCCGAGGACGTCATCGAGGTGCGGGGGCTGACGAAGGAGTTCGTCATCCGCGGCGCCGGGGTGCGCGGGGAGACGCTGCGCGCCGTGGACGACGTGTCGTTCACCGTCCGGCGCGGCACCACGCTCGCCGTGGTGGGGGAGTCGGGCTCGGGCAAGTCCACCGTGGCCCAGATGGTCCTCAACCTGCTGCCCGCCACGTCCGGCACGGTGCTGTTCGACGGGGTCGACATCACGACGCTGAACAGCAAGGACCAGTTCGCGTTCCGCCGCCGCGTGCAGCCGATCTTCCAGAACCCCTACGGGTCGCTGGACCCGAGCTGGAGCATCTTCCGCTCGGTGGAGGAGCCCCTGCGCGTGCACGGCGTCGGGGACGCCAGGAGCCGCGAGGCCCGGGTGCGCGACCTGCTGGACAAGGTGGCGCTGCCGCAGAGCTCGCTGCGCCGCTTCCCCAACGAGCTGTCCGGCGGGCAGCGCCAGCGCGTGGCCATCGCCCGCGCGCTCGCGCTGCAGCCGGAGGTCGTCGTGTGCGACGAGGCCGTCTCCGCGCTCGACGTGCTGGTGCAGGGGCAGATCCTGACCCTGCTCAACGACCTGCAGGCCGAGCTGGGGCTGACGTACCTGTTCATCACGCACGACCTCGCCGTCGTGCGCGAGATCGCCGACGACGTCGTCGTCATGCAGAAGGGCCGGCTCGTGGAGTACGCCGGGGTCGAGGAGGTCTTCGCCTCCCCGCAGCAGGAGTACACCCGGGCCCTGCTCGACGCGATCCCCGGCGGCAGCCTGCAGCTCGGCGCCTGAGAACGCTCCGGACGGCTCCCGGCAGCCCCGCGGGGCCGTCCGGGGGCCGTCTCGGAGCCGTCTCGGAGCCCCGTCCGGGGCCGGCCCCGGACGGGCTGGGACGCAGCGGGTCCGCGGGTCTAGGGTGGGACCCATGCACTACGTCGCCGTGGTCGTCCTGGCCGTCGCCGTCGGGATCGCCGTCGTGTACTGGCGCACCAGCCCGCGCCACCGGGTCGCGGCCGTCTCCCGCGCCGACCACGGGGAGCGCGCCCGCCGCGCCCGCGAGGCCGCCCGCCGCCACGACGTGTGACGGTCCTCACCCCCCGGTGACCTCCCCGGGGTGAACCAACCTCCCTCCCGCGTCGTTGGACCCCAGGACGCCACCCGGTGCCACGACGGGAAGGACAGCACGTTGAGCGAGTCGCCGAAGTCCCCGGTGCCCGAGGGTTCCCCGGACACCGACGTGCGCCCGGGCGGGTCGCGGGCCGACCGCTCGGCCCGCGTGGCGGCCATGCAGCGGGCCGAGCGGGCCCACGCCCGCCGTCGCCGCGCCCTCGTCGTCGCGGTGCCCACCGTGGTGGTCCTGGCCGTCGCCGGCGCGGTCACGGCCGTCTTCCTCACCCGCCCCGCCCCGCCCTCCCTGGCGGCCGTGCAGGTGTTCGACTACCAGGGCGGCCAGCACGTCCAGGGCGCGGTGCAGTACGCCGAGAACCCCCCGGTCGGGGGTGAGCACCAGAACGCCTGGCTGAACTGCGGGGTGTACGACGCCCCGGTCCCGAACGAGAACGCCGTGCACAGCCTGGAGCACGGCGCGGTGTGGATCACCTACCGGCCCGACCTGCCCGCCGACCAGGTCGAGGAGCTGAGGTCCACCGTGGCCGGGGACCCGTACACGCTGCTGTCGCCCTACGAGGGCCTGCCCGCGCCCGTCGTGCTGTCGGCGTGGAACCACCAGCTGCCGGTGCAGTCCGCGGACGACCCGCGCATCGGCGCGTTCCTGGCGAAGTACGTCCAGGGCGCGCAGACGCCCGAGCCCGGGGCGTTGTGCTCCAACGGGGTCGGGACGCCGACCGGGTGATGCGCCACCTCACCGCGCGCCAGGTCCTGCTCGCCGTGGCCGGCCTGCTCGCGGCCCTCCTGCTCGGCGTCCTGCTCGGCCGGGCCCTGCCCACCGCGCCCGGGGCGAACTCGGTGGACGTGGGGTTCTCGCGGGACATGAGCACCCACCACGCCCAGGCCGTCTCGATGGCCTACACGGCGCTGCAGCGGGCCCCCTCCGAGCAGGTGCGCCAGCTCGCCGTCGACATCGCCTCCACGCAGGGCAACCAGATGGGGCGGATGCAGCAGCTCCTCCTCACCTGGGACCAGCCCCTGGCCTCGGCCGGGCGCCCGGTCATGGCGTGGATGGCCGGCACCGACCTGCACGCCCGCCACGAGGCCGAGCTGGAGGAGGGCCGCACCATGCCGGGGATGGCCACGGCCGCCGAGATGGCCCGGCTGGGCCAGGAGAGCGGGCAGGCGTTCGAGGTGGACTTCCTGCAGCTCATGCTGCGCCACCACGCCGGCGGCCTGGACATGGCCCGCTACGGCGCCGAGCACGCCACCACCGACGACGTCCGCGACCTGGCCGCCGCCATCGCGAGCAGCCAGCAGGCCGAGGGGCGGCTGCTGACGTCCTACCTGTCCGAGCGCGGGGCCGCCCCGCTGCCCGCGCCGTGAGGCTCGTCGTGGCCGGCGCCCTCGTCGACGACCTGGCGGCACCGCGGCACCTGCTCGCCGCGCGGCGCAGCGCCCCACCGGCGCTGGCGGGCCGGTGGGAGCTGGCGGGCGGGAAGGTCGAGGAGGGCGAGGGGCCCGTCCAGGCCCTGCACCGCGAGCTGGCCGAGGAGCTGGGCGTGCGGGTGCGGCTGGGGGCCGAGGTCGAGCACCCCGACGGCGCCTGGCCCCTGACCCCGGCCCTGCGGATGCGGGTGTGGTGGGCCGTCGTCGTCGCCGGGACGCCCGCACCGCTGCAGGACCACGACGAGCTGCGCTGGCTGGAGCGCGGGACGTGGGCCGGCCTCGACTGGCTGCCCGGTGACGTCCCCCTCGTCGCGCGGCTGGAGCACCTGGCCGCCGGGACGACGTCGGCCCCCCGCCCGGAGTGAGCGAGGGGCCGACGGGGCACGGCGTCGGGTCAGTTCTGCTGCGCCTGCTCCGCCGGGGCCGGCGTGCGGCGCCGCGCCGACCGGGACGCGGGGTCGGACCGCAGGTCCTTCACGAGGGCCACGCACAGCGCGATCATGACGAACATGAACGGGAAGGCGACAATGATCGCCACGTTCTTCAGCGCCGCGATGCCCCCGCCGGTGGCGCCACCGACCCAGAGCAGGATTGCGGCGGTCGCACCGGTCAGCAGCGCCCACGCCACCGTCACGCCGCGGTTGGGCTCGTCGGCCCCGCGGGAGCTGAGCGAAGCCATGACGATCGAGGCCGAGTCGGCGCTGGTGACGAAGTAGATGACGATGGCGACCATCACGAGCACCGAGCTGATCGAGGACAGCGGCAGCGTGTCCAGCAGCGTGAAGAACTGGCTCTCCTGGGCCAGCGTGCTCAGGTCGGTGCCGTTGCGCTCGGCGGTCAGCGCGGTCCCGCCCAGGACGGAGAACCACACCAGGGCCACGACGCTGGGGGCGGCCACCACGCCGAGGACGAACTCGCGCACGGTGCGGCCGCGGGAGATGCGGGCCAGGAACGTCCCGACGAAGGGTGCCCAGGACATCCACCAGGCCCAGTAGAAGATCGTCCAGCCCGACAGCCACTCCTGGCCGCCGTAGGCGCCGGTGCGGAAGGAGATGCGCGGCAGCGCGGACAGGTAGTTGCCGGCCGTGGCCGGGGCCAGGTCGAGGATGAAGACCGTCGGGCCCACGACGAACAGGAAGAACATCAGGGCCACGGTCAGCACCAGGTTGGTGTTCGACAGCCACTTGATGCCCTTCTCGATGCCCGAGAAGGCCGAGATGACGAAGCAGACCGTGAGGACGAGGACGATCGTCACCTGGGCGCCGCGCCCGATGGCCACGCCGAAGACCTGGTCCAGCCCGCCGTTGATCTGTGCGGCGCCCAGGCCCAGGGAGGTGGCCGTGCCGAACAGGGTGGCGAAGATCGCCAGGACGTCGATGACCTTGGCCGGGCCCTGCCGGCCCTTGAGCAGGGGCGCGAAGGGGGCCGAGAAGCCGCCGGTGCGGCCCTTGCGGTACCAGGCGTAGGCCAGGGCCAGTCCCACCACGGCGTAGATGGCCCACGGGTGCAGCGCCCAGTGGAACATCGAGTACGTCATCGCGGCGCGCTCGGCGTCGTCCGTGCCGGCGGCGATGCCCGCCTCGGGCGGGGTGAGGAAGTGGGTGATGGGCTCGCTGACGCCGTAGAACAGCAGGCCGATGCCCATGCCGGCGGAGAACATCATCGCGAACCACGAGACCGTGGAGAACTCGGGCGTCTCGTCGTCACGGCCCAGGCGGATCTTGCCGTGCTTGGACAACATGAGCCAGAAGGAGAAGCCGACGAACGCCGTGGCGGCCAGGACGAAGGCCCAGCCGAAGTTGCCGGTCAGCCAGCTCAGCACGTTGCCGGAGACGTCCGAGAAGCCGACGGGGAAGGCCAGGGCCAGGGCGAGGAAGACGATGACCGCGGCGGCGCTGACCCCGAAGACGACCTTGTCGACGGGGAAGCGGGTGGGGCCGTCCGAGAGTCCCTCGGGGACTGTCGCTGACGTGTCGTTCCGGTGGTCAGGAGGTGCGGACATGAGGGCGAGGGTCGCACGAACCCCCTGGCCTCGGCCAGCCGCGGGCGCCCGGACGACCCCGGATCGGCGGTGTTCGTGCAGGTCAGCGGGTTGTTCGACGGTCAAGGACCCCGGGCCCGTCCGGAGGGTCGCGGGGCGCGGATAGACTGGGGTGTCAACCCTCCCGGCCCGGCCGCGCGCTCCCCGCGCAGCGGGGTGGAGCACGTCGCGGAAGCCGACGACCCGACCACGAGAAGCGGATCGAGAACCTGATGCCCCTGAGCACCCGCGAGGACCTGCGCAACGTCGCGATCGTCGCCCACGTCGACCACGGCAAGACCACCCTCGTCGACGCGATGCTCTGGCAGTCCGGCGCCTTCCGCGCCAACGCCGACGTCGCCGACCGCGTCATGGACTCCGGTGACCTCGAGCGCGAGAAGGGCATCACCATCCTCGCCAAGAACACCTCGGTCCGGTACGCCGGCCCCGGTGCTCCCGAGGGCGGCATGACCATCAACATCATCGACACCCCCGGCCACGCCGACTTCGGCGGTGAGGTCGAGCGCGGCCTGTCCATGGTCGACGGCGTCGTCCTGCTCGTCGACGCCTCCGAGGGGCCGCTGCCGCAGACCCGGTTCGTGCTGCGCAAGGCCCTGGCCGCGCACATGCCCGTCGTCATCGTCGTCAACAAGGTCGACCGTCCCGACGCGCGCATCGGCGCCGTCGTGGAGGAGACGTACGACCTGCTGCTGGACCTGGCCGCCGACGCCGAGGGCATCGACGCCGACGCGCTGCTGGAGGTCCCCGTCGTCTACGCCTCGGCCAAGAACGGCCGGGCCTCCACGAACCAGCCCGAGGACGGCGGCCTGCCGGACTCCGAGGACCTCGTCCCGCTGTTCCAGACCATCCTGAACACCGTCCCGGCGCCGACGTACGACCCCGAGACCCCTCTGCAGGCGCACGTCACCAACCTCGACGCCTCCCCGTTCCTGGGTCGCCTGGCCCTGCTGCGCGTCTTCTCCGGCGAGCTCGTCAAGGGCCAGACCGTCGCGTGGTGCAAGCACGACGGCACCGTCCAGCGCGTGCGCATCACCGAGCTGCTCGTCACCGAGGCCGTCACCCGCGTGCCCGGGGAGAAGGCCGGCCCGGGCGACATCGTCGCGGTCGCCGGCATCGAGGACATCACCATCGGCGAGACGCTGGCCGACCCCGAGGACCCGCGTCCGCTGCCGCTCATCACCGTCGACGAGCCCGCCATCTCCATGGTCATCGGAACCAACACCTCCCCGATGGCCGGCCGGGTCAAGGGCGCCAAGGTCACCGCGCGCCTGGTCAAGGACCGCCTGGAGTCCGAGCTCGTCGGCAACGTGTCCATCCGCGTCGTCCCCACCGCCCGCCCCGACGCCTGGGAGGTGCAGGGCCGCGGTGAGCTGGCGCTGGCCATCCTCGTCGAGCAGATGCGCCGCGAGGGCTACGAGCTGACCGTCGGCAAGCCGCAGGTCGTCACCCGCAAGGACGAGAACGGCAAGCTCATGGAGCCGTTCGAGAACCTCACCATCGACTCCCCCGAGGAGTACCTGGGCGCGATCACCCAGCTCCTGGCCGCCCGCAAGGGCCGCATGGAGACGATGACCAACCACGGCACCGGCTGGGTGCGCATGGAGTTCTACGTCCCCTCCCGCGGGCTCATCGGCTTCCGCACCGAGTTCCTCACCGAGACCCGCGGCACCGGCATCGCCCACGCCCTGTTCGCCCAGTACGACCACTGGGCCGGGGAGATCCGCACCCGCGCCTCCGGCTCCCTGGTCGCCGACCGCTCCGGGGCGGCCACCGGCTTCGCCATCGCCAACATCCAGGAGCGCGGTTCGCTGTTCATCGAGCCGACCACCGAGGTGTACGAGGGCATGATCGTCGGGGAGAACTCCCGCGCCGACGACATGGACGTCAACATCACCAAGGAGAAGAAGCTCACCAACATGCGCTCCTCCACCGGTGACGAGCTCGAGCGGCTCGTCCCGGCGCGCAAGCTGTCCCTGGAGCAGGCCCTGGAGTTCTGCCGCGAGGACGAGTGCGTCGAGGTGACCCCGGAGGCCGTGCGCATCCGCAAGGTCGAGCTGGACCAGACGTCGCGGGCGCGCGCGGCGTCGAAGGCGAAGAAGGGCTGACGCGCTGACGCTCCCGCAGAGCCCCGCGAGCCTCGTGCTCGCGGGGCTCTGCGCGTTCCGGGGTGCGGGGCGGGTGGCGGTGCGGTCGGGCGACACCCATCGGGACACCGACGTGGAACGAGGCGTGGGTGTCCCGTGCGGGTCGCCGGGGCGACCTCGTGGGGACACCCACGGGTGTTCCCACGTGGGTGCAGGCGTGGGACCGGGCGGAGCGCGCGCCGGGCGGAGGGTGTGATCGCGGGCGCGCGCGGTCGAGGGAAGGATGGGCCCATGACGACGAACCCTCCCGAACGGCCCGACGAGTCCGGCGCGGCGCTGGCGGGGCGGGACCCGCTGGAGATCGCGGCCGACGTGGTGGAGGACGCGCTGGGGGAGCTCGACCCCGAGGCGCTGGCGGCGATGGACCACCTGGACCAGCCCCGGCGCATCCTGTTCGTCCACGCCCACCCCGACGACGAGACGATCGGCACCGGCGCCACGATGGCCCGCTACGCCGAGGCGGGGGCCACCGTGACCCTGCTCACCGCCACCCGCGGGGAGCTGGGGGAGGTCATCCCCGCCGACCTCGCGGACCTGGACCCCGACGCGCTCGGTGAGCACCGCACGCAGGAGCTCGCGACGGCCATGGAGGCGCTCGGGGTCACCGACCACCGCTTCCTGGCGCGCCCCGACGGCTCGGGGTACCGGGACTCCGGCATGGTCTGGCTCGCGCCGGGACAGGCGGCCTCCACCACGACCGACGGCGGGGAGGTGGACCCGCGGGCGCTGACGGCGGCCGACCCCGAGGAGGTCGCCGCGCAGGTCGCGGCCGTCGTGCGCGAGGTCCGCCCGCAGGTCGTCGTGACCTACGAGCCCGGCGGCGGGTACGGCCACCCCGACCACGTCCGGGTCTGGGAGGCCACCGTCCGGGCCCTGGTGCTGGCCGCCGGTGACCAGCGGGACGGGACGGTCCCGTGGCAGGTCGCCAAGGTCTACGAGATCGTCCAGCCCGAGTCGGCCGTCCGGGTGGCGCTGCGCTCCCTCGCCGGGACCGGCGCCGCGGGCGCGGAGGACCCCGAGGGGACGCTGCCGAGCGTCGTCGTGCCCGACGGGGAGGTCACCACGGCGGTCGACGGGACCGGGCAGCTGCCCGCCAAGCTCGCCGCGCTGCGCGCCCACGCCACCCAGGTTGAGCTCGACCTCGACGCCGAGGTGCCCGTCATGCGGCTGTCCAACGGTGTGCCGCAACCGGTCTGGCCGACCGAGCACTTCCGGCTGCGGCACGGGGTGGTCTCGGGCCCGTTCGACGCCGACGGCCGGGAGACCGACCTGTTCGCCGGCGTCGCACCCGCCGAGTAGCACGTCCGCCCCCGCGGCGTCGGGTGATCGGTTCGACACGCTCCGTTGCTCCAGGCGGGTGAACGCGATCGTCCGAACGCGTCACGATGGGTGGCCGTGCGTGAGGGGCCGGGGTTGGCTGGACCCACGTCCGGAACCCGCCGGGCGGGATCCGAGGAGGAGCGGCCCGTGGCCCACGTCCTGCGCGCCCCCGACGCCCGGCGCACGCCCGCGCCCGGGCCGTCCGACCGTCCCGGCGCCCCCCGCACCGGCCGCGACAGCGCCGACGTCGGCCGGCTGCGCGAGCGCAACCGCCGCCGCCGCACGCAGACGCTGCTGCTCGTCGTGCTCGCGGTGCTGCTCGTCGTCGACGTCCGCCTGGCCACCGGCGGGTCCCTCGTCCCGCCGCTGCCGACGGTCGACCCGATCTACGTCATGGTCGGCCTCTTCTTCGCCGTGATGATCGCGCTGCTGCTCGGGCAGACCCTCGTCTCCGGCCGCTCCCCGCACGTCGTCTACCGGCCCGAGCAGATCGACGTCTCCCTCGACGACGTCGTGGGCCTGGACCCGGTCAAGGAGGACGTCGAGCGCAGCCTCGACCTGTTCCTGGGCTCGCGGACCTTCCGCAGCCGCATGGGCGGCCGGCCACGCCGCGGGCTGCTGTTCGAGGGCTCGCCGGGCACCGGCAAGACGCACATGGCCAAGGCCATGGCCCGCGAGGCCGGTGTCCCGTTCCTGTTCGTCTCCGCGACCAGCTTCCAGTCCATGTGGTACGGCGCGACGGCCCGCAAGCTGCGCTCCTACTTCAAGGCCCTGCGCAAGGCCGCCCGCCGCGAGGGCGGGGCCATCGGGTTCATCGAGGAGATCGACGCCATCGCCGGCGCCCGCGGCGGCATGAGCTCGATGACCGCGGCGATGACCTCGGCGATGACCGCGCACCCCGGGATCGTCGGCTGCGGCGGGCTGACGAACCTGCCCATGGCCGTGTCCCCGACCGGATCGCCTGCGCTGCAGACCGAACGGCTCGCCTCCAGCGAGGGCGCCAGCGGCGTCGTCAACGAGCTGCTCGTGCAGATGCAGTCCTTCGACGAGCCCACGACGACCGAGCGGCTGCAGGGCTGGTTCGTCGACACGGCCAACCGGTTCCTGCCGGCCCACCGCCGGCTGCGGCGCCCCGTCAGCGAACCGGTCGAGGTCCTGCTCATCGCCGCGACCAACCGCGCCGACGCCCTGGACCCGGCGCTGCTGCGCCCGGGCCGCTTCGACCGCCGCATGAGCTTCGGCCTGCCCGACAAGACCGGCCGCCGCCAGCTCGTCGACCACTTCCTGGCCCGCAAGGCCCACGAGGCCGCCCTGGACGACGCCGAGCGGCGCGACGCGCTGGCCGGCATCACCAACGGCTACTCGCCGGTGATGATCGAGAACCTGCTCGACGAGGCCCTCGTCAACGCGGTCCGCCGCGGCGGTGACGGCATGGACTGGGCCGACCTCGAGCACGCCCGCCTCGTCACCGAGGTCGGGCTCGGCCAGCCCGTCGCCTACACCGACCACGAGGCGCGGCTCATCGCCACCCACGAGGCCGGGCACGCCGCCGTCGCCTGGCTGGTGGCCCCGCAGCGGCGCCTGGAGATCCTCACCATCGTCAAGCGCGCCAGCGCCCTGGGCCTGCTCGCCCACGGCGACGCCGAGGACGTCTACACCCGCTCGCGCACCGAGCTCGCCGGCATGATCAAGATCGCGTTCGGCGGGCAGGTGGCCGAGGAGCTGTTCTTCGGCGACGTCTCCACCGGCCCCGCCGGGGACCTGCAGTCGGCGACGTCGGTCGCGGCGCAGATGGTCGGCTCGGCCGGGATGGCGGGCACGCTGGTCTCCTTCGCGGCCGTCCAGCAGGGCGCCTTCGCCGACGGCAACCTCGTCGCCCGCGTCCTGGGCGACGCCGAGGGCCGCCGCCTGGTGGAGAACCTGCTGAGCGAGCAGAAGGAGGCCGTCCGCGAGCTGCTCGGCCGCCACCGCCACCTCGTCGAGGCGCTGCGCGACGCGCTGCTGGAGCGCCACGAGCTCATCGGTCACGAGATCACCGACGTGCTCGAGGCCGCCCAGGCCGAGCACGCGTCGGCCGTGCCGCAGGTGGCACCGCGAGTGATCGACCTGCGCGACCCCGCCGACCGGCGGGTCTGAGACCCGTCGCGACCGGGACGGCAGGAGGGGAGTCCCGGTCGCGACGCAGGACCTCGCGACGGCACCGGGCCGGCAGGCCGGCTCCGGGGGCGGCCGTCGCGAGCGGGCACGGGAGCGGTGCACCCGGGGGGCTGGGGGCACCGCTCCCGTTCGGCGTCCCGGGGCCGGTCGTGCGCGCCACCCTTGATCGGCACCGGCTGCGTCTGGTTTCCTGCTCCCAGGTCATGAGCGCCAGCGCGAAGCCCCGGCTCGCTGGCCGGCAACCCTCCTCGTCGTGGGGTGCCCCGGGTGACGACCTGACCCTGGTGCTCCGGCACGGGTAAGGACGAACGGTCCCCGCACCGGCCGGCCCCCCGCCCGGGCGCCGCCGCGTCCGCGACCGAGGAGAGACCCTGTGACCACCAGCGAGCTGGCCCCCGACACGCTGCCCACGACCCGCCCCGCCGAGCGGTTCGCCCCGCTGTTCGCCCGGATCGCCGAGGGCGTCGTCGCCCGCGAGCAGGACCACGAGCTGCCCCGCGCGCAGGTGCGCGAGCTGCTCGCCGCCGGGTTCGGGCGGTTGCGCCTGCCCGTCGCCGAGGGCGGGGAGGGGCTCGACCTCGTCGAGTTCACCGACCTCCTCGTCGACCTCGCCACCGCCGACTCCGCGCTGCCGCAGGTGTTCCGCGGGCACATCGCCTGGGTGGAGCAGGTGCTGAGCCTGCCGCCGGGGGAGCACCGCGCGCGCTGGGTGGAGCGCATCGCCCGCGGTGAGCTCGTCGGCAACGCCTGGAGCGAGGTCGGAGACGGCGTCACCGGCGAGCAGCAGACGGTCGTCACCACGCGGGACGGGCGGACCAGCGTCAGCGGCCGCAAGTACTACACGACCGGCACGATCTTCGCGGACTGGACCGACGCCACCGCCCGCCGCGCCACGGGTGCCGACGGGCTCGACGGCGGGTTCGAGGTCGTCACCGCCCTCGTGCCGGTCCACGCCGAGGGCGTGAGCGTCTCGGACGACTGGGACGGCTTCGGGCAGCAGCTCACCGGCACCGGCACGCTCGTCCTGGACGACGTCGAGGTCGACCCCGCCGACGTCGCCCCCTTCACCGAGCGCTTCCGCTACCAGACCGCGCTCTACCAGCTCGTCCTGCTCGCCGTGCAGGCCGGCATCGCCGCCGCCGTCGAGCGCGACACCGGGGCCCAGGTGCGGGCCCGCACGCGCAGCTACACCCACGGCCTGGCGCCGCTGGTGCGGAACGACGCGCAGGTGCTGTCGGTCGTCGGGGAGATCTCCGCCACGGCCTTCACCGCGCGCGCCCTCGTGCGCGCCGCCGCCCAGGCCGTCCAGGCCGCCGCCGACACGGCCCACCTCCCCGGCACGGCCGCCGACCGCGAGGCGAACGTGCTCGCGGAGATCCGCACGGCGCAGGCGCAGGTCGTGCTCTCGGAGTCCGTGCCGCGCGCGGCGACCCTGCTGTTCAACACCCTGGGCGCCTCGGGGACCTCGCGGGCCCGGGACCTGGACCGGCACTGGCGCAACGCGCGCACCGTCGCCTCGCACAACCCGGTGATCTACAAGCAGCGGATCGTGGGGGACTTCTCGGTCAACGGGACCGAGCCGCCCTTCGTCTGGGACATCGGCACCCACGCCTCGGTCGACCCGGCCGCGGTGCGGGCGCAGGAGTCCCGGCGGTAGCCCGCTCAGCGCTGCGGGGCCACCCGGTAGTGGTAGGCGTGGTGGACGGTGAACCCGGCCCCCGCGTACAGCGCCCGCGCGGCCGCGTTGTCGCCCTGCACCTGCAGGTACGTCGAGGCGGCCCCGCGGGCGCGGGCCCAGTCGGCGACCTCGGCCAGCACCCGCCGGCCCAGGCCGCGGCGACGGTGCGAGGGCAGCGTCTCCACCGCCGTCACCCCCGCCCACCCCGGTGACAGCGACCCCCGGGCGATGGCCACGGTGGTGCCCCCGTCCAGGACCTTCACGAACACCTGCTCGTCGGCCGAGACGAGGATCCGTCGGCCGGCCCCGGGCACCGTGGGCAGCCCCTGGTCGTGGTACCGGGCCAGCCACGCGGCGTCGGGCTCGGGCGCCGTCTCGACGCGCATCCCCGCCGGCAGCGGGACCTCGGCCGCCCCGGGCAGGTCGTCGGTCGCGGCCGTGAGCACCGCCGTCGGCGTGCGGACGGTCCACCCACCGGCGGCCAGCAGGTCGACGAGCTCGGTGCCTTCGCCCAGCCCGCCGTCGGGGTGGGCCACCGCGATGAGCGGGGTCAGCCCGCGCGCGGCGTGGAACTCCACGACGCGCCCCACGGCCTCGGCCAGCGGGACGCCCGGGTCGCCGAGCGCCAGGGCGGAGTTGGCCCGCCCCGTGAAGCCCTCGCTCGCCCGCAGCCGCCAGCCGCCGAGGTCGACGCGCTCCAGCGGCCGCCAGTGCTCGGCCATGACGCGCTCGAGGTCGTCGGTGCCGATCGCGGTGTGCGGCGGACCCTTGCGCGCCGGGGGCGGCGGGACGGGCTTGGCGGCCAGCACGTCCGCGCGCGCCACGACGACCTCCCCGGCCCGCGTCGCGATGCGCAGCGTCGTGGCGTCGGCGGCCAGCAGGTCCCCGAGGGCGTCGGTGGCCGACCCGTCGGGCAGCCGGTGGCGCACGACGACGCGCCCGCCGACCGCGAGCGGGCGCACGAGCTGGGGGGTCGAGGGGTCGGTCACTGCTCTCCCGGGGTGGTGCGTGTGCGGTGTCCCGCAGGCGTCGGCGATACTCGGGGATCGTACGGAGGGCGTCCCGGCCGCCCGCCCGCCGGAGGAGGAGGACATCCCGTGACCTACGTCATCGCGCAGCCCTGCGTCGACGTCAAGGACAAGGCCTGCATCGAAGAGTGCCCCGTGGACTGCATCTACGAGGGCAAGCGCTCGCTCTACATCCACCCGGACGAGTGCGTCGACTGCGGTGCCTGCGAGCCCGTCTGCCCCGTCGAGGCCATCTACTACGAGGACGACGTCCCCGAGCAGTGGTCGGCCTTCACGGCGGCCAACGTCGAGTTCTTCGACACCGTCGGTTCGCCCGGCGGTGCTGCCAAGATGGGCGTCATCGACGCCGACCACGCCGTGGTCACCGCGCTGCCCCCGCAGGCCGAGGGCCACTGACGTGAGCGCGCCGACCCGCCACGAGCCGTCGACCGGGGCCCACGGCCGGGTCGGCGCCTCGCTCCCCGACTTCCCCTGGGACTCCCTCGCGGCCGCGAAGGCCCGCGCCCGGTCCCACCCCGGCGGGATCGTCGACCTGTCCGTCGGCACGCCCGTCGACCCGACCCCGGCCGTCGTCGCCGACGCCCTGCGCTCGGCCGCCGACGCCCCCGGCTACCCCCAGACCCACGGCACCGCTCCGCTCCGCGAGGCCGTCGCCGCGTGGTTCGCCCGCCGTCGCGGCGTCCCCGGTCTCGACCCGGACGGGGTCCTGCCGACCGTCGGCTCCAAGGAGCTGGTGGCCTGGCTGCCGTTCCTGCTCGGCCTGGGCGGGGGCGACGTCGTCGCCCACCCCGCGGTGGCCTACCCCACCTACGACGTCGGGGCCCGGCTCGCGCGGGCCACCCCGCTCGGTGCCGACACCGTCGAGGAGCTGCAGGCCGCCTGGGACGGTGGTGCGCGGATCCGGCTGCTGTGGCTGAACTCCCCGTCCAACCCGACCGGCGCCGTCCGCACCGCGGCCGAGCTCGCCGACCTCGTGGCGTGGGCGCGGGCGCACGACGTCGTCGTCGCCTCCGACGAGTGCTACGCCGAGCTGGGCTGGTCCCCGGCGCACGACACGACGGTCGGTGGCCTCGTGGCCTCCGTCCTGGACCCGCGCGTGTGTGGGAACGATCACACCGGCCTGCTCGTGGCGTACTCGACGTCCAAGCAGTCCAACCTCGCCGGGTACCGGGCCGCGTTCCTCGCCGGTGATCCCGCCCTCGTGGCCGAGCTGCTGGAGGTGCGCAAGCACGCCGGGATGATCGTCCCCTGGCCCGTGCAGGTGGCGCTGCAGGCCGCCCTGAGCGACGACGCGCACGTCGCCGCCCAGCGCGAGGTCTACCGCTCCCGGCGCGAGGTGCTGCGGAAGGCGTTGCGAGGCGCGGGGTTCGGCATCGACGCGAGCGAGGCGGGGCTGTACCTGTGGAGCACCCGGGACGAGCCGGCGCGCACCACCGTCGACCTGCTGGCCGACCGGGGGGTCCTCGTCGCCCCCGGGGACTTCTACGGCCCGCCGGGAGCGCGGCACGTCCGCGTCGCCCTCACGGCGACCGACGAGCGCGTGGCGCAGGTGGGGGAGCGGCTGGCCGACCTGGCCTGATCGTCCACACGTGCAGGACCGGTGTCGCGAGTGCTCGATCGGGGCGGGTACGGTCGCGACATGGCTGACTCCGTGACGCTGAAGCACGCCGGTGGGGAACTGGACCTCCCCGTGTCCCCTGCCACCGAGGGCGCCGCCGGCTTCGGCATCGGCAGCCTGCTCAAGGAGACCGGCCTGGTCACCCTGGACGCGGGGTTCACCAACACCGCCTCCTGCGAGAGCGCGATCACCTACATCGACGGCGACGAGGGCGTCCTGCGCTACCGCGGGTACCCCATCGAGCAGCTCGCCGAGGGCTCCACGTTCGTCGAGACGAGCTTCCTGCTCATCCACGGCCACCTGCCCTCGGAGTCGGAGCTGACGGACTTCACCGAGCGCATCCAGCGCCACACGCTGCTGCACGAGGACCTCAAGCGGTTCTTCGACGGCTTCCCCCGCGACGCGCACCCGATGCCCGTCCTGTCCAGCGCCGTCAGCGCGCTGTCGACGTTCTACCCGAACTCGCTCAACCCCTTCGACGCCGAGCAGGTGGAGCTGTCCACCGTCCGGCTGCTGGCCAAGCTGCCGACCATCGCGGCCTACGCGCACCGCAAGTCCCTCGGCCAGCCCCTGCTGTACCCGGACAACCGGCTCGGCCTGGTGGAGAACTTCACCCGCCTCGCCTTCGGGAACCCGGCCGAGGACTACGAGCTCGACCCCGTCCTGGTCAAGGCCCTGGACCAGCTGCTCATCCTGCACGCCGACCACGAGCAGAACTGCTCCACCTCCACGGTGCGGCTCGTCGGCTCGGGGCAGGCGAACCTCTTCGCCTCGGTCTCGGCGGGCATCCACGCCCTGTCCGGTCCGCTGCACGGCGGGGCGAACTCGGCCGTCCTCGACATGCTCGAGACCATCAAGAACTCCGACGACGACGTCGACACGTTCATGACCAAGGTCAAGAACAAGGAGAAGGGCGTGCGCCTGATGGGCTTCGGCCACCGGGTGTACAAGAACTACGACCCGCGCGCGGCCATCGTGAAGAAGACGGCCGACGAGGTCCTGTCCCAGCTCGGCAAGCGCGACGAGCTCCTCGACATCGCGATGCGGCTCGAGGAGATCGCCCTCAACGACGACTACTTCATCGAGCGCAAGCTGTACCCGAACGTCGACTTCTACACGGGCATCATCTACAAGGCGATGGGTTTCCCGACGAAGATGTTCACCGTCCTGTTCGCCCTCGGCCGCCTGCCCGGCTGGATCGCCCAGTGGCGCGAGATGATCGCCGACCCGGCCACCAAGATCGGCCGCCCCCGCCAGGTGTACGTCGGCGAGGGCGCGCGCGACTACGTCCCGCTCCAGTCCCGCTGACCTCCCGCTCATCTCCCGCTGACGTCGCGGCGGGTCAGACCCCCAGCCGGACCTGGACCCCGCCCCGGGGCAACCCGGTGGCGGTCGCCGTCCAGCCGCGCCCGGACTCCTCCCGGCTCCAGCGCGAGCCCTGCACGCTGACCTCGGTCACGTCGTAGACCGACGCGCTGGCCACCGACCAGCCGGCCACGGCCCACGCGAGGCGCTCGGCCTCCGGCCCCTCCAGGGTGAACTCCAGCGCCCGGCCCCGCGTGCCGGCCACGACCCGCGGGGTCGCGGTCGTCACCTGCGTGCCCGCCGCGTCGGCGAAGCGCTGGGCGACGGGGGACAGGTCGACGTCGTCCCCGGAGCGCTGGGAGACCGGCGCCGGGCGCAGGTGGCAGGTGAACCCACCGGGCGTGTAGCCGGTCAGGGTCGAGGCCACCAGGCGCGCCTCGGGTTCGTGGTCGCCGTAGGCCAGCGGGAACCCGCTGCGCTGCACGCGCTGCGCGGCGTCGGTGACCGGCAGGTCGCGGTAGCCGTCGACCTCGACCAGCGCGTCGTAGAACGCGTTCGTCGCGTAGACGGGGTCCTGCACCTGCTCGGGGGTGCCCCAGCCCTGGGAGGGCCGCTGCTGGAACAGGCCCAGGGAGTCGCGGTCGCCGTGGTCGAGGTTGCGCATCCCCGACTCCTGCACGATCGTCGCGATCCCGATGGTCGCGGCCCGCGCGGGCAGGCCCCGGCGCACGGCGAGGCCGACGACCGTCGCGGCGTTGGCCGCCTGCTCGGGGGACATCGACGTGGACTCCCCGTCGACGCCGGCCCGGCAGCGTTCGACGACGACGGGGGCCTGCGGGTCCCGCGCGAGCCAGACGACGCCGCCGGCCACGACGAGGCCGGTGACCGCCAGGACGGTCACCAGGCGCAGGCGGCGGGTGCGCCGGACCCCCGGCGGGGTGCGGCGCGGACGGGGACGGGGACGCGGTCGGGTCGGGGTCACCTCAGTTCGCGTGCAGGGCGGGGTTCAGCTCGACGCGCACGCCCTTGCGCGGCAGCGCCTCGACCTGGCCCGTCTGGGAGTTGCGGCGGAACAGCAACCCGTCCGAGCCGGACAGCGTGCGCGCCGAGACGGTCTGCTGCACCGTGCCGTCCTCGCCCAGCAGGGCGACCTTCGTGCCGGCCGTGACGTACGTGCCGGCCTCCACGACGCAGTCGTCGCCCAGGCTGATGCCGGTGCCGGAGTTCGCCCCGAGCAGCGTCCGCTCACCGATGCTCACGACCTGCTTGCCGCCGCCGGACAGCGTCCCCATGATCGAGGCGCCGCCGCCGACGTCGGAGCCGTCGCCGACGACGACCCCCGCCGAGATCCGGCCCTCGACCATCGAGGTGCCCAGGGTGCCGGCGTTGAAGTTCACGAACCCCTCGTGCATGACGGTCGTCCCGGCCGCCAGGTGCGCCCCCAGCCGCACGCGGTCGGCGTCGGCGACGCGGACCCCGGCGGGGGTCACGTAGTCGGTCATGCGCGGGAACTTGTCGATGCCGAAGACGGTGACCGGCCCGACGTTGGCCCGCAGGGCCAGCCGGACCCGCTCGAAGTCGGGCACGGCGCACGGGCCGTGGTTGGTCCAGACCACGTTGGCCAGCACGCCGAAGATCCCGTCGAGGTTCGCCCCGTGCGGGGCGATGAGCCGGTGCGAGAGCAGGTGCAGGCGCAGGTAGGCGTCGGCGGTGTCCGCCGGCGGGGCGTCCAGGTCGACGTCGACCGTCAGGACGCGCTGCTTCGTGCGGCGGTGGATGTCGTCGGACTCCAGCGAGGCCAGCTCGGCCGGGACCCCGTAGGAACTGGTCGTCGGGGCCGGGCCCAGGGCGGGGAAGGGGAACCACACGTCGAGCACGGTGCCGTCCTCGGCGTAGGTGGCCAGGCCGTGGCCCCAGGCGCGACGGGTCTGCTCGGGGCCGGTCTGGACGGACGGGGCGCTCTGCTCGCTCACGCGCCCGACCCTACAAGCGGGGCCCCTGGCTAGGGTGAGGTGCGTGAGCGTCCCCACGACCACCCCCGGCAGCACCCCCGGCGGCACCCCCGCCCCTGTCACCGACCTGGCCGACCCGGGCGCCGACGTCGTGGAGCTGGTGCGCCGGGTCTGCGACATCCCCTCGGTCAGCGGGGACGAGCGCGCCCTGGCCGACGCCGTCGAGGCGGCCCTGAGCGCGCTGGCGGGCCTGGAGCTCACGCGCGACGGCGACGCCGTGGTGGCCCGCACGACGCTCGGCCGCCCCGAGCGGGTCCTGCTGGCCGGTCACCTGGACACCGTGCCGCTGACCGACCCGCCGAACCTGCCCGTGCGCCGCGAGCAGCACCCCGTCGACGGCGACGTCCTCGTGGGCCGCGGCACCTGCGACATGAAGGGCGGGGTCGGCGTCCAGCTCGCCCTGGCCCGCCGCGTCGCCGCCGCCGGGACCGACCTCACCCGCGACGTGACGTTCGTCTTCTACGACCACGAGGAGGTCGAGGCCGCCCGCAACGGCCTGGGCCGCCTGGCCCGGAACCACCCCGACCTGCTCACCGCGGACTTCGCCGTCCTGCTCGAACCGTCCTCGGCGGTCGTCGAGGGCGGCTGCAACGGCACCCTGCGCGCCGAGGTCACCACCACGGGCCGGGCCGCGCACTCGGCCCGGCCCTGGCGCGGGCACAACGCCATCCACGACGCCGCGCCCGTCCTGGCGCGCCTGGCCGCCTACGAGCCGCGGGAGGTCGACGTGGAGGGCCTGGTGTTCCGCGAGGCGCTCAACGCCGTCCTCGTCAGCGGGGGCGTCGCGGGCAACGTCATCCCCGACCGCTGCACCGTGACCGTGAACTACCGCTTCGCCCCGTCGCTGGACGCCGCGGGCGCGCAGGCGCACGTGCGGGAGGTCTTCGACGGGTTCGCCGTCGAGGTGACCGACGTGGCCGAGGGGGCCCGGCCCGGGCTGCACCTGCCCGCGGCCGCCGACTTCGTCGCCCGCACCGGCACCACGCCCCTGCCCAAGTACGGCTGGACCGACGTGGCCCGCTTCTCCGCCCTCGGCGTGCCGGCCGTCAACTACGGCCCCGGGGACAACGCGACCGCCCACGCCGACGACGAACGCTGCCGCACCGCCGAGGTCGAGCAGTGCCTGCAGGTCCTGACGGGCTGGCTGCTGGACGGCGCCCGGTGAGCACGATCTGCCTGTACGGCAGCGCCTCCGGCGGGATCGACCCCGCCCACGTGGAGCTGGCCGCCACCGTCGGGCGCCGCATCGGCGAACGCGGTCACGACCTCGTCTACGGCGGGGGCGGGACGTCGGTGATGGGCGCGGCCGAGGCCGCCGCCCGGGCCGCCGGGGCCCGCACCACCGGGGTCATGCCGCAGGCGCTGCTGGACCTGGAACTGCCCCCCGAGGGCCTGGGTGAACTCGTCGTCACGGGCGACATGCGCGAGCGCAAGGCGCAGATGGACGAGCGCGCCGACGCGTTCATCGTCCTGCCCGGCGGCCTGGGCACCCTGGAGGAGCTGTTCGAGATCTGGGTGGCGCGCACCATCGGCCTGCACACCAAACCCCTGGCCGTCCTCGACTGCGCGGGCCACTACGCCGGCCTGAGGCAGTGGCTCGACTCCCTCGTCGCCTCCGGCTTCGCCCGGCCGGTCGTCCTGGACTGCATCCGCTGGACCGAGGACCCCGAGGAGGCGCTGGACCACCTCGAACGCGCTCCGCGCGAACGGGTCTCGCTGCCGAGCTCGGAGATCGTCGGGTCCTTCGTCGACTTCCCCACCGACGGGCTCACCGACGCGCCCACCGACGGGCCGGGCGGGGGAGCGGCACGGTGACCCTGCTCCTGCTCGTCCTGGTGCTGGTGACGATCGGGGCCGTCGTCGCCGTCGTGACGGGGCGCGTCGGCGGTGCGATGGGCCCGGCCACCTCCACCCGCCCCCACCGGGGCCTGCCCGAGGGGCCCGTGTCCGCCGGGGACGTCGACGCGGTCCGCTTCTCCCTGGGCCTGCGCGGGTACCGGATGGACGAGGTGGACGCGGTCCTGGACCGGCTGCGCGAGGAGATCCGCGAACGGGACGAGGAGCTGACGGCGTGGCGGACGGCCGAGGAGTGAGCGCGCGGGTGGGCCGGGGGCGGCTGGTGGAGTTCACGGCCTCCGCCGTCGTCACCGGCCGCGTCAAGCACGTGTTCGACGTCCTCACCGACTGGCCCCGGCAGACGGCCTGGGTGCCCGCGACCGTCGTCGCCCGCGCGCAGGACGGCCCCGTCGCGGCCGTGGGGGAACGCTTCGTGGGGACGACGACGCTGGGCCCGTTCGTGCTCGTCGACGCCATGGAGGTCGTCGAGCGCGTCCCGCCGGACGGCACCGAGGGGCCGGGAGCGATCGGCCGCGTGCGGATCGTGAAGACCGGTGACGTCCTCGGCGGGGACGTCGACATCGTCGTGGCCCCCGCCGGCAACGGCCGGGTCCGGGTGGACTGGACCGAGCGCGTCCTCCTCCGCCCCCGCTGGCTGGCCCGGCTCGCCGCCCTCGGCGGTCCGGTGCCCGGACTGCTGGGCCAGGTCGCGTTCGGGGCGGTGCTGCGGGCCGCGACCGACGACCTGCGCGGTCCTTCGTGACGGCGGTCCAGACCACCGGGGCGGCGCGGCTGCCCGTCCGCAGCCGCCTGCTGCTGCGCTGGCTGCGGCTGCCCGTGGCCGTGCGCGTGCTCGCCGTGTACGTGGCCGCGCGGCTGTTCTCGGCCGCCGTCCTGGCCGAGGTGGCCCGCTTCCAGCCGGCCAGCACGTGGACGCCGGCGAACCCCGGTTACGGCGACCTGCTGCGGATGTGGGACGCGACCTGGTACGAGCAGATCGCCACCGGGGGGTACCCCGACGCGGTCCCGCTGGGCTCGGCGGGGGACCCGCAGCAGTCGCCGCTGGCCTTCTACCCCGTCGCGCCCCTGCTGGCCCGGGTGCTCATGGGCACGGGCCTGTCCTTCGGCGCCGCCGGGGCCCTGGTCTCCCTGCTCACCGGGGCCGCCGCCGCCGTGGGGATCGAGGTGCTGCTGCGCCGGGCGCTGCGCGAGCGCGTCGGCGCCACCGCGGCCCGCCGCGGGGCGTGGAGCGCGGCCGTCCTGTTCTGCCTGGCCCCGCCCTCCCTCGTCTACCAGGTGCCGTACACCGAGGGCCCGGCGGTGGCCCTGCTCGTGGGCTTCCTGCTGTGCCTGCAGCGGCGCCGCTACCTGCCCGCCGCGCTGCTGGCCCTGCTGCTGGGCCTGACCCGGCCGGTGGCCGTGCCGCTGTCCGTCGTCGTGGTCGTGCACCTGGGGCTGCGGGCGTGGGCCGGCCACCGGGACGGGACGGTGCTCGGCGGCAGGGAGGCGCTGCGCGGCCTGGGCCTGCTCGCCGCCTCGGGCACGGCCGGTCTGCTGTGGCCGTTCACCGCCTGGCAGCTCACCGGACGCCCCGACGCCTACACCGCGACGATGGGGGCCTGGCGCTCCGGGGGCGAGGTCGTCCCCCTCGCCCCGTGGTGGGGGGTCTCGCAGTACGTCCTGGGGCCCGTCGGTCCCGTGGTGCTGGTCCTGGCCCTGGCCGCGTACGTGGCCTGGCTGTGCTCGGCCCGGGCCCGCGCGCTCGGCCCGGAGCTGCGGGCCTGGTGCCTGGCCTACGTCGGGTACCTGCTGCTCGTCCTGGACCCGTTCACGAGCCTGTTCCGCTACCTCGTCCTGCTGTTCCCCCTCGGTGCGCTCGCCGGGCTGCGGCCCGGGCGCCGCGTCCCGCTGACGGGCTGGGTGGTCTGCTGCCTGGCGCTGCAGGTGGTCTGGACCGCCTGGCTGTGGCGGTTCTCGCCGCCGGCGGACTGGCCGCCGTGATCGTCCGGCGGGCCCCTGCGCCCGCCGCGGGGGCCCGGTGGGGGATGATGGAGGACAACACGCTGTCTTACACGCTGTCCGCGGCACCCGGCCGCGGGTGGCGCGCGCACGCGACGACGAGAGGGAGCACGCCGATGGCGGCCATGAAGCCGAGGACCGGGGACGGTCCGCTGGAGGTCACCAAGGAAGGACGTGGCATCGTCCTGCGGATGCCGCTGGAGGGTGGTGGCCGGCTCGTGGTGGAGATGACGCCCGACGAGGCCAAGGCCCTCGGGGAGGCCATCACCTCGGTCGTGGGCTGAGGGTCGGGACGGGGCGGGTACCTGACGGGTACCCGCCCCGACACGTCTGCCCACCACCCCCGCCGCCCGCGCCCACCAGCGAGAGTCAGGACCGCCCCGTGAACACCACCGCAGACCCCCGGACCGTGACCGCCGCCGCCCCCGAGCTGCGCCGCTGGACCCCGCCCGCCGTCGAGGTGCGCCGCGGCGGTGTCGTGGGGGCCGAGCTGGCGGGGTTCGACGTCCTGGCCGTCCCGGTCGCCGCGGGTGAGGGCGCCGACGCCCCGCTGCAGCCGCGTCCCGGCGCCGCCGACGCCGCCGTCCGCTACGGGATCGACCTGGCCGCCGCCTGCGCCGCCGAGGGCTCCACCGGCCGCACCGCCCAGGTGACGCGCCTGCCGGTGACCGCCCCCGCGGGGAGCCCGCGCCGGCTCCTCGTCGTCGGCGTCGGGGACTCCTCCCCGACCGCGCTGCGCCGCAGCGGGGCCGCCCTGGCCCGCGCCGTCGCGAGCGCCCCGGGCGACGTCGCCACCACCCTGGCCGACGGGGTCGGCGCTGCGGGCACCCGCGCGTTCGTCGAGGGGTTCCTCCTGGCCTCCTACGCCCCGCCGGTCAGCGGCCGTCGCGCCGCGAGCGCGCCGGAACCGCGCCGCCTGCTGCTGCTCGGCGCCGTCGAGGCGGCCGACGTCCGGCACGCCGAGGTCAGCGCCGGGGCGACGGTCCTGACGCGCGACCTCGCCGCCACGCCGTCCAACCTCAAGGACCCGCAGTGGATGACGGCCCAGGTCCGGGAGGTCGCGGCCGGGCTGCGGCTGAAGGTCGAGGTGCGCGAGGAGGACCGGTTGCGCCGCGAGGGCTTCGGCGGGCTGCTGGCCGTCGGCGCCGGGTCGGCGTCCTCGCCCGCGCTCGTGCAGGTCGGCTGGACCCCCCGCGCCCGCCCCGACGCCCCGCACGTCGTCCTCGTCGGCAAGGGCATCACGTACGACACCGGCGGGCTGGGCATCAAGCCGCGCGAGGGCATGGTCGCCATGAAGACCGACATGGCCGGCTCGGCGGCCGTGCTGGCCGTCGTCGCAGCGGCCGCCCGGCTCAAGCTGCCCGTCAAGGTGACGGGGCTGCTCGCGCTGGCCGAGAACGCCTTCGGCGCCGACTCCTACCGCCCCGGGGACGTCGTCACCCACTACGGCGGGCGCACGACGGAGGTCAACAACACCGACGCCGAGGGCCGCGTCGTGCTCGGTGACGCCCTCGCCTACGCCGACGCCGTGCTGCGCCCCGACGTCCTGGTCGACGTCGCGACCCTCACGGGGGCGGCGACGCTGGGGCTCGGCAAGCGGCACGCGGCCCTGTACTCGGCCGACGCCGACCTCGTCGCCCAGCTCGAGGCGGCGGCGGACGCCTCGGGCGAGCGGGTCTGGCACATGCCCCTGGTGGAGGACTACGCCGCCTCGCTCGACTCCGACGTCGCCGACGCGCGCCAGGTCACCACGACGCCGGGGCACGGCGGCGGGTCCATCGTGGCCGCGCTGTTCCTGCGGCCCTTCACCGGCGGCCGGCGCTGGGCGCACCTGGACATCGCCGGCACCGGGCGGGCCGACGGTCCCGAGCACGAGGTGGTCAAGGGCGCCACGGGCTACGGGGCGCGCCTGCTGCTGGAGTGGCTGGAGACGTCGGTGGCGCCGGGGACGGCGCCGGGGGCGCGCTGAGGCGGGTCAGGCGCTCTTGACGGCCAGCAGCAGGCCGTCGCCGGAGGGCACGAGCGTGGGGAACCAGTTGCCGTCCTCCAGCACGACGCGGGCCACCTCGCGCTGGGCCACGGTGGAGGCGTCGCGCGCCGCGGGGTCGGTGACGCGGCCCCGCCACAGGGCGTCGTCGACGACGAGCAGGCCGCCGACGCGCAGCAGCCGGTGGGCCTGCTCCAGGTAGGCGCTGTTCTCCCGCTCGTCGCCGTCGAGCAGGACGAGGTCGTAGGCGCCGTCGGTCAGGCGGGGCAGGACCTCCAGGGCCCGGCCGTTGATGAAGCGGGCGCGGTTGCTGCGGATGCCGTCGTCGGCGACGGCTTCGCGCGCGGCGCGCTGGGCCTCCCCGTCGGGGTCGATCGTCGTCACGACGCCGTCCGCGCCGGCGCCGCGCAGCAGGCTCAGCAGCGAGACGCCCGCCCCCGTGCCGACCTCGACGACCGTGCGGGCGCGTGCGGCGGCGGCCAGGACGGTGAGGGTGGCGGCGACGCCGGGGGAGACGGGCTCGACGCCCAGGTCGGCCGAGCGGGCCCTGGCCCGGGCGAGCACGTCGTCCTCGGGGACGAACTGCTCGGCGTAGGCCCAGCTGGCGGGCTGCTTGCTGGACGGGCGAGACGGGGGCGTCGGCACGTGCGCACTGTAGAGCACCGGCGTTCGTGACCCCAGGTGCTCGACCGGTGGCGGGCCGTGACGCCTTGGGTGCGGTGGAGCGGGGTGGGGTGCGGGCCGCCCGGTCGGCGGCCCGGCGAGGGACCTGGGAACCGCGCAGGTCAGACCTCCGTTGGACCCCACGACGCCGACCGGCTGGACCTGCCGGCGGGGATTGGCCGAGACGACGGGAGTGGGAGACCATGGGAGCACTGGCGGTGCCGTTCGCGGTGCCCGTCCCCGCCCGGTCCAGGAGGAACCCCGTGAGCGACGACACCGGCGAGAACGCCGGTCGCGCGGTGCCGGCCACGCCGGCCGCGCCGCACGTCGAGAACCCCGCGTCGCTGTCCCCGGCGGCCGCGGCCTCGACCTGGGTGCCCCCGACGTGGGAGGAGGTCGTGCGCGACCACTCCGGCCGGGTCTACCGCCTGGCCTACCGCCTCACCGGCAACCGGCCCGACGCCGAGGACCTGACCCAGGAGGTCTTCGTCCGCGTCTTCCGCTCCCTGTCGAGCTACCAGCCCGGCACGTTCGAGGGCTGGTTGCACCGGATCACGACCAACCTCTTCCTCGACCAGGTCCGCCGCAAGCAGCGCATCCGGTTCGACGCCCTGGCCGAGGACGCCGGCGAGAAGCTGGCCAGCACCGACGTGGGCCCCGAACGCGCCTACGAGCACCGCAACCTCGACGACGACGTGCAGCGCGCGCTCGACGCCCTGCCGCCGGACTTCCGCGCGGTCGTCGTCCTGTGCGACATCGAGGGCCTGTCCTACGAGGAGATCGCGGCCACCCTGGGGGTGAAGCTGGGCACGGTGCGCTCGCGCATCCACCGCGGTCGCGCGCAGCTGCGCGCGGCCCTGGCCCACCGCGCCCCCCGCCCGGGGGCCACGACCCGGCTCGCCCACGTCGAGGAGCGACCGTGAGCGGACCGCACCTCGGCGTGCGGGTGAGCGCCCTCGTCGACGGGCGGCTCGCGGCCGACGCGCGCGCCCGCGCCGACGAGCACGTGCGCACGTGCCCGGACTGCTCCGAGGCCCTGGAGGCCGAGCGCCTCGTGCGCGCGCGGGTGCGGGCGCTGGGGGAGCCGGAGCCGTCGCAGGACCTCCTGGTCCGGTTGCTGCAGATCGGCGGTCCCTGCGGCCCCCTGCCCCCGCGCGACGCCCCGATGGCCAACCCGGCCCGGCCCGCCGTGGGGACGGCCCCGCCCTCGCGGACCGATCCCGGGCGCTCCCGGGCCTCCCGCGGCCCCGCCGGTCGCGGCCGGCGCCGCCGGCCCGTGGCGGTGGCCCTGGCGGGGACGTTCTCGCTGCTGGGTGCGGGCATCGCCGGGGTGCTGGTCCTGGGAGGTCTCCCCGGTGGGGGGCAGGCCCCGGTCGCCGAGCTGCGCACCACGCCCTCCAGCGCGCCCGTGCTCACCACGCCGGTGTCCTCCCCGGGTCCGTCGTCCACGGCCACCGCCGACCGGACGCGGCCGGGCGGCCCGGCGGCGCCGACCACCGGCCCCGCCCCGACCGCTCCGTGAGCGAGCCCTACGGCCCGGCCCCCGACGGGCCGCGCCGCGGTGAGGGCCGGGGCGGCGACGGCCAGGGCCGGCCGGACCCGTGGGCCGCGCCCGGCCACGAGACCTGGCCCGCCGACGATCGCTGGCCCGCCGACGATCGCTGGCCCGCCGACGATCGCTGGCCCGCCGACGGACGCCGGCTCGCCGAGGACCCCGGCCCGCACGCCGGTCACGACGCCTTCCCCCCGCCCTACGACCCCTACCGCGCGGACCCGGACGCCGGCCCCCCCGGGGCCTTCGGGCCGCCGCCGACCGGGGACGACCCCTACGGGCCGGTGTCCCCGGCCCGCTCCCGGCGCTCGCCCGCGCGGTGGATCGCCGCGGGGTCCCTCGTCCTGGTGCTGGGCGTGGCCGGCGGGTTCGCCGGTGGTCTGCTGCAGGACGAGCTGTCCGACGCCGACGGCACCTACCCCGGGGTGTCGCTGCCGGTCCCCTCGGCCGGCTCGACCGAGCGGCCCGCCGGCTCCGTCGCCGGCATCGCCGCCACCGCCCTGCCCAGCGTCGTGGCGCTGCAGGTCCAGGGTGAGCAGGGCGCCGGGACCGGCTCGGGCTTCGTCCTGGACGCCCCCGCCGACGGCGGCAGCTTCGTGCTGACCAACAACCACGTCGTGGCCGGTGCCGCCGCCGACGGCGTCGTCGTCGTCTTCCAGGACGGCGAGCAGGCCCCCGGCCGCGTCGTGGGGGCCGACGCCTCCTACGACCTGGCCGTGGTCCTCGTCGAGCGCTCGGGGCTGCGGCCGCTGCCCTTCGGCGACTCCGCCAGCGTCGTCGTCGGTGACCCGGTGGTGGCGGTCGGTGCCCCGCTGGGCCTGCAGGGGACGGTGACCGAGGGCATCGTCTCGGCGCTGAACCGGCCCGTGACCGCCGGGCGCTCGCAGGACGACACCTCCTACATCCAGGCGATCCAGACGGACGCGGCCATCAACCCGGGCAACTCCGGTGGGCCGCTGCTCAACGCGGCCGGGGAGGTCATCGGCGTCAACTCCGCCATCGCGGCCCTGCCGGGCGCCGGTGGCCAGGCCCCGACGGGCAGCATCGGCCTGGGGTTCTCCATCCCCTCCGAGCAGGCCCGGCGCACGGCCGAGCAGCTCATCCAGACCGGCAGCGCGGTGCACCCCGTGATCCAGGTGTCCCTGGACGGCACCTACCGCGGTCAGGGCGTGCGCATCCTCGACGCGCCCGGCGCCGTCGTGGCCGGCGGCCCCGGCGACCGGGCGGGCCTGCAGCCCGGGGACGTGGTGCTGGCCATCGACGGCCGTCCCGTCACCGCCCCGGCCGAGCTCATCGTCGACATCCGGGCCCGCGAACCGGGCGAGACGGTGACCCTGTCGGTGCGCAGAGGTGGACAGACGGTGGAGGTGCCGGTGACGCTCGAGGCCGACGGTTAGGATCGCTGCGTGTTCGGCATCAACGGGGGCGAGTTCCTCGTCCTCCTCGTCGTGGCGCTGGTGGTCCTCGGTCCCGAGCGGCTGCCGCACTACGCCGAGCAACTGGCAGGCCTGGTCAAGTCCGCCCGTCGCTTCGCCAAGGGGGCCCAGGCCCAGATGCGCGAGGAACTCGGCCCCGAGTTCGACGACATCGACTGGCAGAAGCTCGACCCGCGGCAGTACGACCCCCGGCGCATCGTCCGCGAGGCCCTGACCGAGGCCTGGGACGACGACGACGACCCGCCGGCGAAGAAGTCCACGCCCGCGACGGGCGGGGGCGCCGGGGTCGACCTGGGCAAGAAGTCCGCCGAGCCGGCCAAGGCCGCGCCGGTGCCCTACGACGAGGACGCCACCTGACGTCCCCGCCGCAGCCCCTCAGGCGACGCTGACGCCCAGGCGGCGCCCCGCCAGACCGCGCGGGCGCCGGGCCAGCGTCCGGGCGAGGTCGCGCAGGACCTGCGCGGCGGGGGAGTCCGGGTGCGAGAGCACGACCGGTGTCCCGGCGTCCCCGCCCTCGCGCAGCACGACGTCCATCGGCACCTGCGCCAGCAGGGGCACCGACGTGCCGAGGCGCTCGGTCAGCGAGGTCGCCACGGTCTGCCCGCCCCCGGAGCCGAAGACCTCCATGCGCTGCCCGTCCGGCAGCTCCAGCCAGCTCATGTTCTCCACGACGCCCACGACGCGCTGCTCGGTCTGCGAGGCCACCGACCCGGCGCGCTCGGCGACCTCGGCGGCGGCGACCTGCGGGGTCGTCACGACGAGGACCTCGGCCCGGGGCAGGAGCTGGCCCACGCTGATCGCGATGTCGCCGGTGCCGGGCGGCAGGTCCAGCAGCAGGACGTCCAGGTCGCCCCAGAAGACCTCCGAGGCGAACTGCTGCAGCGCGCGGTGCAGCATCGGCCCGCGCCAGGCGACGGGCTGGTTGCCGGGGACGAACATGCCGATGGAGATGACCTTCACCCCGTGCGCGACGGGCGGGATGATCATGTCCTCGACCTTGGTCGGCGTGCCCTGCACGTCCAGCAGCCGCGGGATCGAGAAGCCGTGCACGTCGGCGTCGATGAGGCCCACGCGCAGCCCGTCGGCGGCCATCGCCGCGGCCAGGTTCGCCGTCACGCTCGACTTGCCGACCCCGCCCTTGCCCGAGGCCACCGCGTAGACGCGGGTGAGGGTGCCCGGGTCGTTGAACGGGATGGTCGGGGCGGCGCCGGTGGTGCCGCGCACCTTGGCGGTCAGCGCGCGGCGCTGCTCGGAGTTCATCTCCCCGAGGTGCACGCGGACGCCGTGCGTCCCCTCCACCGTCCGGACCGCGGCGGTGACCTCGCGGGTGAGCGTGTCGCGCATGGGGCAGCCGGCCGTGGTCAGCAGGATCCGGACGTCGACGAGCCCGGCGGCGTCGACGTCGACGCCGTCGACCATGCCGAGGTCGGTGATGGGGCGGTGCAGCTCGGGGTCGTCGACGGAGCGCAGGGCCCGCAGGACCTCCGCGCGCACGCTCTCGGGACCGGGCGCGGGCGACGTGGCGGACATGGGTCCCAGGGTACGGGGGAGCCTTGACCGTCGGCCCCGGCGGTGGGAGGGTGCGGTGGAAAGCGTTTGCCAGCTCCACCCGCCGCGTCGAGGAGGACGCCCGTGCCCAGTCCCCGCCGCTACGCCCTCGTGGGGGCCGGCTCCCGCGCGCGGATGTACGTCGACGCCCTCGCCGGCCCGCACGCCGCCGACGGCGAGCTCGTCGCCCTGGCCGACACCAACCCCGGCCGGGCCGCGCTGCACGCCCGCCGCTACGAGGCCGCCGGGCACCGCGCGCCGGAGACGGTGGACCCGGCGGACCTGGCCGGGGCCTGCCGGCGCCTGGGCGTCGAGCGGGTCGTCGTCACGACCCCCGACCACACCCACGCCGACCTCGTCGTGACCGCGCTGGAGGCCGGGGCCGACGCCGTGGTCGAGAAACCGCTCACCACGACGCCGGAGGGTGTTCGCCGCATCGCCGAGGCCGTCGAGCGCACCGGCCGCGACGTGCTGGTGACCTTCAACTACCGCTACGCCCCGCGCAACAGCGCGCTGCGGCAGGTGATCGCCGACGGCGACGTCGGGACCGTGACGTCGGTGCACTTCGAGTGGGTGCTGGACACCGCCCACGGCGCCGACTACTTCCGCCGCTGGCACCGGCACAAGGAGAACTCCGGCGGCCTGCTCGTGCACAAGAGCTCCCACCACTTCGACCTGGTGAACTGGTGGACGCAGGGCGTGCCCGAGCGCGTCTACGCCAGCGGCGGCCTGCGGTTCTACGGCGCGGCCAACGCCGCCGCGCGCGGCCTGGGCCCCCGCCCGCCGCGCGGGACGTCGGAGGCCGGGCGTACCGACGCCTTCTCCCTGGACCTCGCCGCCGACCCGGCGCTGCGCGAGCTGTACCTGGACAACGAGCGGCACGACGGCTACCTGCGCGACCGCGACGTCTTCGACGAGGGCATCACCATCGAGGACAACCTCGCCCTCGTCGTCGACTCCGCCGTGCCGGGCGGGACGGCCACGCTGTCCTACGCCCTCAACGCGCACTCGCCGTGGGAGGGGTACGTCGTGGCGGTCAACGGCACCCGCGGCCGCGCCGAGCTGACCGTCGTGGAGCGCGGGGAGGTGCCGCTGACGGAGGGGCGCCGGCAGGTCGACCCGAGCATGCACCCCGAGGACGTCGCGGCCGGCGCGGGCCTGCGGCCGGTGTCCGAACGGCTCCTCGTGCAGCGGCACTTCGAGCCGGCCCGGGAGGTGCCGATCCCGGCCGGGGAGGGTGGCCACGGCGGCGGGGACGCCCTGCTGCTGCGGGACGTCTTCACCGGCGCCGGCCCGGACCCGTTGCGGCGCACGGCGTCCTGGCGCGACGGGGTGCGCTCGGTGGTCGTCGGGATCGCCGCCAACTGCTCGCTGGAGACGGGGCGGGCGGTCCGCGTCGACGACCTCGACCTCGGTCCCGCCGCCGCGGCGCTCGCCCGCCCCTGAGACCTCAGCGCGAGGGGACGACCACGGCGCGGCCGGTGAGGGTGCCGGCGTGCAGCCGCTCGTAGGCGGTCGGCGCCTCCGCCAGCGAGAACGTCTCGGTGTGCACGTCCAGGACCCCGCGGTGGGCGAGCTCGACGAGCTCGATGAGTTCACCGCGCGAACCCCAGTAGGGCACCGAGACCGACGCCTCGTAGGCCTGCCGGAAGAACCCGACCTGCGCCGCGGCGGGCTGGGAGGAGATGCCGACGATCGTCACGTCGGACTCCACGTCCGCGACCGCCATCGCGGTGTCGATGGTGGGCTGGGCCCCGACGAAGTCCAGGACGAGCTGCGCGCCGCGACCGCCCAGCAGGGAGCGGACGTTCTCCGCGGCGTGCTCGTCGGACAGCACGACGTCGTGGGCGCCCACGGAGGTCGCGAAGTCGAGCTTGTCCTCGCTGACGTCGAGGGCGACGACGCGCGCGGGGGACAGCGCGCGCAGGAGCTGGATGGCGACGTGCCCCAGGCCCCCGGTCCCGATGACGACGGCCGTGGAGCCGGCGCGCAGCTTCGGCAGCGACCGCTTGATCGCGTGGTACGGCGTGAGGCCGGCGTCGGTGAGCGGGACGGTGGCGACGGGGTCGAGGTCACCGATCGGCACGAGGTGGCGCGGGGAGTCGACGACCATGTACTCGGCCAGCGCCCCCGGCGCGCCCAGGCCGGGCGGGGCGATGCCGAGCTCGGCCGCGCGCGGGCAGTAGTTCTCCTTGCCCTGGGCGCACTGGTGGCACGTCCCGCAGCCCCAGGGGCCGTAGACGATCACGTTCGTGCCGACCTCGACGCCCTCGGCGCCGGGGCCGAGCTCGACGACGCGCCCGGCGCCCTCGTGCCCCAGCGTCAGCGGGAGGCCGTAGGTGTACTCCTCCTCGGGCAGGCCCATGACGAAGTCGTCGGAGTGGCAGATCCCGGCGGCGGTGACCTCCAGCAGGACCTGGCCCGGTCCCGGCGTCGGCCGCTCCACCTCGACGACCTCCGGGGCGGCCCCGATCCGGCGGTACTGGACTGCGCGCACGGCGGCGCTCCTCTCCTCGGTGGTGTGGAACCTCCGAGGCTACGCCCCGCAGAACAACAGGTGTCGGTCAGCCCGCCGTGACGCGGATGACCTCCTCGAACGTCGTCTCCCCGCGCATGGCCTTGGCCAGCGCGGACTGGCGCAGCGTCTTCATCCCGATCCGCTCGGCCTCGGCCAGCAGCGCCGACTCCGTCGCGTCGTGCATGAGCACCTTGCGCACGCTCGGCGTCACGTCGAGGACCTCGTAGACCGCGGTCCGCCCCCGGTAGCCGGTGCCGCCGCACTCCGGGCAGCCCGTTCCCCTCAGCGGGGTCGCGTCGAGGATGTCCTCGATCGTCAGGTCGAGCAGGGCCAGGGTGTTCTCGTCGGGGATGTACCCGTCGGCGCAGGAGTCGCACGGCCTGCGGACCAGTCGCTGGGCGATCGCGGCCGTCAGCGAGCTGGCCACGAGGAACGGCGCGGCCCCCATGTCGACCAGTCGCGTCAGCGCGCCGACGGCCGAGTTCGTGTGCAGCGTCGTCAGCACGAGGTGACCGGTCATGGCCGCCTTCAGCGCCAGCTCGGCCGTCTCGGAGTCGCGGACCTCACCGATGAGGACGATGTCGGGGTCCTGGCGCAGGACCGAGCGCAGCCCGGCCGAGAACGTCATGCCCACCTTGGCGTGCACCTGGACCTGGGTGATCCCGGGCAGCTGGACCTCGACCGGGTCCTCCAGGGTGATGATGTTCTTCTCCGGCGACATCGTCGCGTGGATGGCCGCGTACAGGGTGTTCGTCTTGCCCGACCCGGTCGGGCCGGTGATGAGGACCAGCCCCTGCGGGACGCTGAGCGCCTTCTCGAAGACGTCGAGCTGCTCGGGCTCGAAGCCCAGGGACGGCAGCGAGGGCACGTCGTCGCCGCGGGTGAGCAGACGGATGACGATCTTCTCCCCGTGCAGCGCGGGCAGCGTCGAGACGCGGCAGTCGATCGCCGACCCGTCGACCACGACCCGCGTGCGCCCGTCCTGGGGGATGCGGCGCTCGGAGATGTCCAGCCCGGAGATGATCTTGATGCGGCTGATGACGCTGGGCGCGACCCGCTTCGGGGCGCTCATCACGTCGCGCAGCAGGCCGTCGACGCGGAAGCGCACCCGGAGCTGGTCGCGCTGGGACTCCAGGTGGATGTCCGAGCAGCGCAGGCGCACCGCGTCGGACAGGATCCGGTTGACCAGCTTGACGATGGGCGCGTCGTCGTCGACCGAGCCGTTGAGGGCGGCGAGCGGGTCCTCGTCCTCGTCGTCGGTGGCGTCCTCGACCATCCGGGAGACCTGCGAGGTGTCCTCGGTGAGGGACCACGCGCGCGCCAGGTGGTCGCGGATCTGGGAGTCCATCGCCACGACGACGTGCAGCTCGGGGGTGCGCGTGTAGAGCTTGACGTCGTCCAGGGCCAGGACGTTCGTGGGGTCGGCCGCCGCGACCAGCAGGTAGTCCGGGGTCCGGTCCAGCACCAGGACGCGGCAGCGCTCGGCCACGGCGCGCGGCAGCAGCCGCACCACGTCCGGGGCCAGGGTGATGCGCGAGAGGTCGACGTGCTCCAGGTTCAGCAGCTCGGCCAGGCACTGGGCGAGCTCGGCCTCGGAGACCATCCCCAGCTCGACGAGGATCTGCCCCAGGCGCCGGCGCGGGCCCTCGACGGTGCGCTGCTCGGCCAGGGCCACCTCGAGGTCCTCCGGGACCAGCAGACCCTTCTCGACGAGGACGTCACCCAGGCGCTTGCGGGCCTGGTTGCCGCCCTGGTGGCCGCCCTGGTGGGCGGTCTGGTGGCCGGTCTGGGCGGGGCCCGCACCGAGGCCGTCGTCGAGAGTCGTCACCCCTCCGGTGTCGGCACCTCCGGGCCCGGACCTGAGCCCGCCGCCGGGCCCGGCGTCCCGGCCCCGGGCTCACCCGCCCGCTTGCGCTTCTTGCCGCCCTTGCGCTTGGCGTCGCGCGAGGCCGTGGCCGTCCCCTCCTCGGCGAGCTCCTCCAGGATCGAGCGCAGCTCCGAGCGGACGAAGTCGCGCGTGGCGACGTCGCGCAGCGCGATGCGCAGGGCCGCGACCTCCCGGGTCAGGTACTCGGTGTCGGCCAGGCCGCGCTCGTCGCGGGCGCGGTCCTGCTCGTTGAGGACGCGGTCGCGGTCGTCCTGGCGGTTCTGCGCCAGCAGGATGAGCGGGGCGGCGTAGGAGGCCTGCAGCGACAGGATGAGCGTCAGCAGCGTGTAGTTCAGCGACCGGGGGTCGAACTGGGCGGACTCGGGGGCGAACGTGTTCCAGGCCAGCCAGATCGCCACGAACCCCGTCATGTAGACGAGGAAGCGGCCCGTCCCCATGAAGCGGGCGAAGGCCTCCGAGGCCCGCCCGAACGCGTCGGGGTCGACCTGCGGGCGGGACAGCAGCGTGCGCCGGCTCTCCCGGGGGGTGTCCAGCGACACGGCCTCCCGGCGCTGGGTGCGGCTCTGACGGGGTTCAGCCACGGGTCCTCTCCTGTCCGGTCGGCCCCTCGAAGACCTCCTCCTCGGCGTCGCGCCAGTCCTCGGGCAGGAGGTGGTCCAGCACGTCGTCGGCCGTGACCGCCCCCAGCAGGTGCCCGTCCTCGTCGACGACGGGCAGCGAGACGAGGTTGTACGCCGCGAGCTGGCGCGTGACGGCCTGCAGCGACTCCTCCGGGGCCAGGGGGTCGATGTCGTTGTCCATCAGCTGCCCCAGCGGGGTCTGCGGGGGTTCGCGCAGCAGCCGCTGCAGGTGGGCGGTGCCCAGGAAGCGCCCGGTGGGTGTCTCCAGCGGGGGGCGGCAGACGTAGACGGCCGTGGCCAGCGGGACGTTCAGCTCGATCCGGCGCACGTGCGCCAGGGCCTGCGCGACGGTGTCGTCGGGGGCCAGGACCACCGGGTCGGTCGTCATCAGGCCACCGGCGGTGTAGTCGTCGTAGGCCAGCAGCCGGCGGACCGGTTCGGCGTCCTCGGGGTCCATGAGGGCCATGAGCCGCTCGGCCTGCTCCGCGGGCAGCTCCGAGAGCAGGTCCGCGGCGTCGTCGGGCTGCATCTCCTCCAGGACGTGCGCGGCGCGGTCGCCCTCCAGGCCCGACAGGATCTCGACCTGGTCGTCCTCGGGCAGCTCCTCCAGGACGTCGGCGAGGCGTTCGTCGTCCAGGGCCGCGGCCACCTCCCGGCGGCGCTTGGGCGTCAGCTCGTGGATGACCTCGGCCAGGTCGGTGGGCTTGAGCTCCTCGAAGGCCGCGAGCAGATTCGTCGCGCCCTGGTCCAGGTCGGGGGAGGCGAGCCCGAGGACCCCGCCCACGACCCCGTCCACGGGGACCGTCATCGTCTCCCCGCGCCGGCGCAGCCGGCCCGACAGCCCCCGCGGCGTCGTCCCGCGCCGCACGAACAGCCGCGTCAGGTGCCAGTCGCGGGCGCGGACGGCGTCCAGGCCCAGGTCCTCGATGGTGGCCTCCCCGCTGCCGTCGGCGAGCTCGACGGTGCGGTCCAGCAGCTCGGCCAGCAGCAGGGTCTCGGTGCCGCGCTGCTCGAAGCGGCGCATGTTCACCAGGCCCGTGGTGATGACCTGGCCGGCGTCGATGGACGTCACCCGCGTCATGGGCACGAAGACGCGGCGCCGGCCCGGGACCTCGACGACGAGACCGATGACGCGGACCGGCCCGCGCGGGCGCAACGTGCCCACGACGTCGCGCACCCGGCCGACCTGGTCGCCCTGCGGGTCGAAGACCGACGTGCCCGCCAGGCGGGCGGCGAAGACACGTGTGGTGGATCCGGTCACACGTTCCAATCTAAGGGCTGACTTCCAGCTCGCGGCGCGCGACCTGCGCTCCTACCGTGACGGCATGGCCAAGGAGAGCAAGAAGATGAAGTCCGAGGGCACCCCCCTCTACACCATCCCCGGGCTGACGACCGAGCAGGGTGGCGAGATCGCCACGCTCCTGCAGGACCGCCTCAACGCCCTGACCGACCTGCACCTGACGCTGAAGCACATCCACTGGAACGTCGTGGGGCCGCACTTCGTGGCCGTCCACGAGATGCTCGACCCGCAGGTCGACGCCGTCCGCGAGATGTCCGACACGACCGCCGAGCGCATCGCGACCCTGGGCCTGTCGCCCGTGGGCACCCCCGGCGCCCTCGTCGCCGACCGCGGCTGGGACGACTACTCCCTGGGCCGGGCCGGTGCCATCGAGCACCTCGGCGCCCTGGACCTCGTCTACAGCGGCGTCATCGAGGACCACCGCAAGGCCATCGAGGCCACCGACGACCTCGACCTCGTGACCCAGGACATGCTCATCGCCCAGGCCGGTCAGCTCGAGCAGTTCCACTGGTTCGTGCGCGCCCACCTGGAGACCACCGGCGGCCAGCTCGCCACCGCGGGCGCCTCCAGCGAGGTCGAGGCCAAGGAGCAGGCCGGCCGCGCCGGCGCCAAGCGCAAGAGCGCCTGAACGCCTGAGCTCGACGGTGGGGGCCGCCCCCACCGGGCACGATGCGACGCCCCGCGGCGTTGGGCAGGACGACGGGGGTCCGCCGGCGGACCCCCGTCGCCGATCCTGCGCCGACGTCGCGGGACGGGTCGAGAAGGTGAGGAAGCCAGATGTCCAACCTCGGGCCCATGGGTGGGGCGCGGAGGATCACCACTCCCACACCCCCCTCGGGGGAGACGATCGGCCGCTACGGCACGTACTCCGAGGCGCAGCGCGCGGTGGACTTCCTGTCCGACGAGCACTTCCCGGTCCAGAACGTGACCATCGTCGGCACCGGCCTGCAGATGGTCGAGCGCGTCACCGGCCGCCTCACCTACGGGCGGGCCGCCGGGGCGGGCGCCGCCTCCGGGGCCTGGTTCGGTCTGCTCATCGGGTTGATGCTGTCGGTGTTCGGCCCGGGCGGCAGCGGCGCCCTGCTGACGGGCATCCTCGTCGGCGCCGGGTTCGGGATGCTGTTCGGCGTCATCTCCTACGCCCTCACCGGCGGCCGGCGCGACTTCACCTCCTCCTCGCAGATCGTGGCGTCGGAGTACACCGTCCTGTGCCTGCCGCAGCTGTCCTCCCAGGCGCGGGAGGTGCTCTCGCGCCTGCCCAACGGCCTCGGCCGCGACGGTGGGGCACTGGCCCCCGGCCAGGCGCCGTGGGGCGCCCCGGACCCGACCCGGCGTCCCTGGGGCCCGCCCTCCGGCGGCTCCACGCCGCACATGCCGCCGCCGCGCCCGGGGTCCGGCCCGGCCGAGCAGCCGCCGCCCCCGCCGTCGCTGGAGAAGGAACCCGAGGCCGAGCCGGTCCACGACCTGTCCGGCCCGACCTACGCCGAGAAGATGGAGGAGGCGCGCCGCCAGCGCCGCGCCGAGGAGGCCCGGGCCCGGGAGGAGAAGGAGCGCTCCGAGCACTGACGCCCGGTAGCCCCTCCGCCCCCTGCGGGTGGTCGTCGTCCGCCGGGCGACGACCACCCCGGGGAGGGGGCCTCAGCGCAGCGACGCCATCCACGCCTCGACCTCGTCGGGCGTGCGGGGCAGGGCGGCGGACAGGTTCTCCACCCCGTCGGCCGTCACCAGCACGTCGTCCTCGATGCGCACCCCGATCCCGCGCAGCTCCGCGGGAGCCAGCTCGTCCTCGGACTTGATGTAGATGCCGGGCTCGATGGTGAAGACCATGCCCTCGCGCAGCTCGGCGTCCAGGTACATCTCCTTGCGCGCCTGCGCGCAGTCGTGCACGTCCAGGCCCAGGTGGTGGCTGGTGCCGTGCGGCATCCACCGCCGGTGGAACTGCCCGTCCTCGGCGAGCGAGGTGGCCGCGTCGACGGGCAGCATCCCCCACGCCGACAGCCGGTCGGCCACGACCTTCATGGCCGCCACGTGCACCTCGCGGAACCTCACCCCCGGCCTGGCGACCGCGAACGCGGCCTCGGCGGCGTCGAGCACGGCCTGGTAGACGCGGCGCTGGGCGGGGGTGAACCGGCCGTCGACGGGCAGGGTGCGCGTGACGTCGGCGGTGTAGAGGGAGTCCACCTCCACCCCGGCGTCGACCAGCAGCAGCTGCCCCGGGGCGATGGCCCCGTCGTTGCGGATCCAGTGCAGCGTGCAGGCGTGGTCACCGGCGGCCGAGATCGTCTCGTACCCCACGCCGTTGCCCTCCACGCGCGCGGTGCCGTCGAAGGCGGCCTCCACGACCCGCTCGCCGCGGGCGTGCCCCACGGCGCGGGGCAGGACCCGCACGACTTCCTCGAACCCGCGGGCGCTGGCGTCGACGGCCTGCCGCAGCTGGGCGACCTCCCACTCGTCCTTGACCAGGCGCAGCTCCGACAGGGCCGTGACGAACTCCTCGTCGGCGCTCTCGGGCACCTGCCCGCGCAGCGGCGTCACCAGGGCGGTGACCGCCGGGTCGGCGTCGGGGACGAGCCGCAGCCCGCGGGCCTCGCGCAGCCCGGCGGTGACCTCCTCGGTGAGGGCGGTCACGTCGTGGCAGTCGATCCCCGTCTGGGCGCTCAGCGCGGGCAGGCTCGGGCGGGGGCCGACCCACAGCTCCCCGTAGCGGGCGTCGGCGAAGAACTCCTCGGCGTCGCGGCCGGCCTGCGGGCGCACGTACAGCACGGCGTCGTGGCCCTCGGACGTCGGCAGCAGCACCAGGACGGCGTCGGCCTCGCGGTCGGTGCCCAGGCCCGTGAGGTGGGCGAAGGCCGAGTGCGGCCGGAACCGGTAGTCGCAGTCGTTGGAGCGGCGCACGAGCGGGCCGGCGGGCACGACGAGCACCTCGCCGGGGAAGAGGGAGGACAGCACCGCGCGGCGGCGGGCGGCGAAGGGCGCCGACCCGGCGGCGTCGAGGTCCTCGACCGGGCGCGGGCCCCAGCCCTGGGCGATGAACCGCCGGAACGCGGCCGAGCGCGGCGTGGTGCGGTGAGACTTCTCCCCGCTCTCCTCACCGGTCTCCCCGGTGCCGTCCACCGCGGGCCCCTCGCCCTCGGGGGTCTGCAGGTCGAGCAGGTCGCCGACGCCCTGGTCGGTCTGGTCGGTCGTCGTCTGGGAGCTCACGGGTCCATCATCGCCCCGGGCGGGCCGGCTGTCGCTCCGCCCCGGGACCCGCGCGGTACCGGTGACGACGCTGCGTGAGCAGAGGTTGACGGTCGACGGTCGGGGGGGCCACCGTGGAGCATGGGCGGGACGACGCGGTGCCCCCGCTGCGACGGCGCGGTGCGGGCACCCAGCATCTGGCACTCCGGCTACACCTGCGCGGCGCACGGGGAGGTGGTCCCCCTCCAGCCGCCGCACCCGGCCGACGCCGAGCACCTGGCGTGGATCGCACGGCACTCCGACGTGCCCGTGTGGCTGCCCTGGCCCCTGCCGGACGGCTGGCTCGTCACCGGGACGCGCTGCGTGCGGGACGACAAGCACGAGGCGCAGGGCGTCGTCGTCGCCGTCTCCGGCCCGCACCACGGACCGCCCGGCTGCTCCCCGGTCGCCGACCTCCTCCTCGTCGCCGAGCAGCCCGGCACCGGCCTGGGCGCGCACCTGGCCGGGCGGGGGGACCTGGACCCCGGTGACGGCCTGGTGACCGGGCGGCCGGCGGCCCGGCTGCACGCCGCGGGCGCCGCGGCACCGCTGTGGCCGGTCCCGGCCGCCGACGACGCGGCCCGGGCCGACGACCGCACGGTCCTGGTCGGTGAGGCCGGCGGGGTCTGGCTGTGGGCGCTGCTGTGGCCCGGCGCCGCCGGGGTCGACCTGCTCGACGACCTCGAACTGGTGGACCTGCGCGACCCCGCCCACGAGCTCGACGTCCCGTGCGGGGCGCTGTCGCCCCGGTTGCGCTGGGCCGACCGGGAGGTCCCCGCCGGGACCTGACCCCCCGTCCGGCCCCGTCCGGCCCCGTCCGGCCCCGTCCGGACCCGTCCGGACCCGCGCCGGGACGGGGCAGGGCCCCGCCCGGAGTAGGCTCGTGCGGTGCGCATCGACCTGCACACGCACTCCACGGCGTCCGACGGGACACAATCCCCGGCCGACGTGATCGCCTCCGCCGCGCAGGCCGGACTCGACGTCGTCGCCCTCACCGACCACGACACGAGCTCGGGCTGGGCGGAGGCCACGGCCGCGGCCGACCGACGGGGACTGAGGTTCGTCCCGGGCGTCGAGATCAGCTGTCTGCTCCGTGGGGTGTCCGTGCACCTGCTGTCCTACTTCCACGACCCCGAGGACCCCGCCCTGGTGCGGATGCTCGCCGAGTCCCGCACCTCCCGCGAGGGCCGGGCCCGGCGCATGGTCGACCGGCTCACCCCCGACACGGGGCTGCGCTGGGAGGACGTGCAGGAGCACGTCCACGGGCCCGCCACCATCGGGCGCCCGCACATCGCCGACGCCCTCGTGGCCCGCGGTGTCGTCGCCGACCGCGACGAGGCCTTCGCGACCCTGCTGTCGGGGCGGGGCAAGTACTTCGTGCCGCAGACCGCCCCCGACCCCGTCGAGGCCGTGCGCGCGGTGCGCGCCGCCGGCGGGGTCCCGGTGATCGCGCACCCGGCGGCCTCCAAGCGGGGCAGCTGCATCGACGACGAGGACGTGGCGGCCATGGCCGAGGCCGGGATGGCCGGTCTGGAGGTCGAGCACCGCGACCACTCCGACGCCGAGCGCGCGCACCTGCGCGACCTGGCCACCGACCTGGACCTGTTCGTCACCGGCTCCAGCGACTACCACGGCGCGGGCAAGCGGAACCTGCTGGGGGAGAACACGACCCACCCCGACACCCTCGCGCGCATCGACGAGCTCGCCTCCGCGTCCCGCCTGGCTCGCCCGGCGTGAACTGGCAGCTGTTCGGGGAGAGCTTCGTCACGCTCTTCGTCATCATGGACCCGCTGGGGACCGTGCCGATCTTCCTGGGGCTGACCGCCAGCTTCAGCACCGCCGAGCGCTCGCGCGCCGCCCGGCAGGCCGTCGTCGTGGCCTTCGGCGTCATCGTCGCCTTCGCCGTCTTCGGCCAGCGCATCCTGGACTACCTGCACATCAGCCTGCCCGCGCTGCAGGCCGCCGGGGGTCTGCTGCTGCTGCTCATCGCCCTGGAGCTGCTGACCGGCAAGGGGGACGAGCCGACGAGCACCGTCGGGGTCAACGTCGCGATGGTGCCGCTGGGCACCCCGCTGCTGGCCGGGCCCGGGGCCATCGTGGCGACGATGGTGTTCGTCCAGCAGGCCCAGGACTGGGGGGACCGGGCGGGCATCGCCCTCGGGGTCGTGGCCGTCCACGTGACGCTGTGGCTGGCCATGCGGTTCGCCGGGCTGGTGCACCGCGTGCTGGGCGACTCCGGCGTCCTGCTCGTGACCCGGGTCGCCGGTCTGCTGCTGTCGGCCATCGCCGTGCAGCTGGTCGCCGACGCCGTCCGCACCTTCGTCGTCGGCGGCGCCTGAGCGTCGCCCGGGCCCACCGGACGCACGACGGGCCCCCACCCCGGCCGGGGTGGGGGCCCGTCGCGCGTGCGGGGACCGTCAGTCGGCGACCGGTTCCGGTGCCGTCTCGGTGCTCGTCCGGGTGCGTCGACGCCGGCGCGGGGCCTTCTCGGGGGCGGCCTCGGCGTCGGTGGCGGGAGCCGCGTCCGCGCTCGCGTCCGAGGAGGTGCCGGTGCCCGGCTCCACCTCGACGCCCGAGCGCGTGCGCCGGCGCGTCCGGGTGCGGCGGGGACGCTCGACGCGTTCCTCGACGACGCCCTCCTCCGGCTGCTCCTCCGCTCCGGACGAGCGACCGCCGCGGCGGGAGGCACCCGACCCGCCCGACCCGCCGGAGCGGGCGCGCCGGCCCTTGGCGGCGCCGACCTCACCGAGGTCCTCGACCTGCTCGGCCTCCAGCCCGGCGCGCGTGCGCTGGGTCCGCGGCAGCCGGCCGGTCGTGCCTGCGGGGATGGACAGGTCCTCGTACAGGTGCGGGGAGGTGGAGTACGTCTCGACGGGTTCGCCGAAGCCGAGGCCCAGGGCCTTGTCGATGAGGCTCCAGCGCGGCAGCTCGTCCCAGTCCACGAACGTGACCGCGACGCCCGTGTTGCCCGCCCGGCCGGTGCGGCCGATGCGGTGCAGGTAGGCCTTCTCGTCCTCGGGGCACTGGTAGTTCACGACGTGCGTGACGTCCTCGACGTCGATGCCGCGCGCGGCGACGTCGGTGGCGACGAGGACGTCGACCTTCCCGGTGCGGAACGCCCGCAGCGCCTGCTCACGGGCCCCCTGGCCGAGGTCGCCGTGGATGGCGGCCGCGGCGAAGCCGCGCTCGACGAGCTGCTCGGCCACGGAGGCGGCGGTGCGCTTGGTGCGGCTGAAGATGATCGTCAGCCCGCGACCGGTCGACTGCAGCATCCGGGCCAGCACCTCGACCTTGTCGAGGGCGTGGGTGCGGTAGGCGAACTGGGTGATGGCGGCGACGGTCGCGCCGTCGTCCGTCGGGTCGACCGCGCGGATGTGGGTCGGCTGGCGCATGTACGAGCGCGCCATCGCCACGACCGGGCCGGGCATCGTCGCGGAGAAGAGCATCGTCTGGCGGGCCGGGTTCGTCTGGGCCAGCAGGCGTTCGACGTCGGGCAGGAAGCCCAGGTCGAGCATCTCGTCGGCCTCGTCGAGCACGACGCACATCACGTGGGACAGGTCCAGGTGGCGCTGCTGGGCCAGGTCCAGCAGACGCCCCGGCGTACCGACGACGACGTCGACCCCCTTGGTGAGGGCCTCGATCTGCGGTTCGTAGGCGCGACCGCCGTAGACGGTGAGGATGCGCGCGGGGTAGGAGCGGCTGGCGGTGGTGAGGTCGCCGGCGACCTGCGTCGCGAGCTCGCGGGTCGGGACGATGACCAGGGCCTGCGGCTTGCCCGGCGCGCTCAGCGCGTCGTACCCGGCGTCACCGGGGACGGCGGTGCGCTGCAGCAGCGGCACGCCGAAGCCGAGGGTCTTGCCCGTGCCGGTCTTGGCCTGGCCGATGATGTCGTGCCCGGTCAGCGCCACCGGCAGCGTCATGGCCTGGATGGGGAAGGGCGTCGTGATGCCGGCGCCGGCCAGCGAGGCGGCGATGCGCGGCTCGACGCCGTGCTCGGCGAAGGTGCCGATCGTGGGCGGGGCCGGGGGCTCGTCGAGGAGGACGGGCGTGGGGTTCTCGTCGCTGGTGGTGCTCGTGTCGGTCATGCGTCTCCCGTGCGAGGGGCGAGCGCGGCCGCGTCCGCGTCCGCGGAGGACCCGTCCCAGGGGCTCAGCGAGAAGTCGGAGCCACCGGCGGGGAGCGTCGTCAGGCGGGGCGTGCAGCCGCGTCGCGGCAGTCGGCAGCCGATCGTGACTGGCGACCGGGCAACCCTGAACCCGACCATCGTAACCGGCTGCGTCGCCGGGGTGAGGAGCAGCCGGTCCCGCGGCGCGGCGCGGGACCGGCTGAGGGTCAGCTCGAGGTCGAGCTCGAGGTCAGCCCGGGGTCAGCTCAGGCCGAAGCCGACCCGGCTCTTCTCCTGGGCGCCGATGTCGACGTACCCGATCGAGGCGGCCGGCACCACGACCTGCCGGCCCTTCTCGTCGGCCAGCGACAGCACCGTTCCCGCCGACAGCGCCTGCGAGACGGCGCTCGTGATCTCCTCGCTGGTCTGGGCCGACTCGAACACCAGCTCGCGTGCGACGTTCTGCACGCCGATCCGAACCTCCACCGCAGTCCCCTCCCGGGTCGCCGATCTGGACTTGCCGCCGTCTCGCCCGAGACGGCTCCGGCTCCACGCTAGTCGCCGCCCGCGCCGGGCGGTCGCCCGGTTCGCTGCCGGCGGACGGTCGGCGCGCGCCGCGACCTCCCGCCGGGCGCGGCTGGCATGCTGCGCGGGTGCCTCCCGCCGTCCCCGCTCCCGCCCGCCGCGCCCTGCTCCTCGGCGGTGCGGGGCTGTTCCTGGCCGGCTGCACGACCGGGACCCCGACGGCCGCGCGGTCCTCGACGGCTCCGGCCGGGACCCCCGCCGAGACCTCCACGGCCCCCGCCGCACCGTCGGCCCCCGCGACCGCCACGCCGTCCACGCCGTCCACGCCGTCCACGCCGTCCACGCCCGCCCTGCCCCCGGGGCTCACCGCGGAGGACGTGCGCGCCGGGGTGCTGGGCGCCCGGGTGCCGCAGTCCGGTGGCGGTGTCCTCACCGTCGTCCCCGGCTCCTCCGAGGCCCCGCCGTCGGCGCGGGTGCGCACCGTGCGCGTGGAGGTCGAGCAGGACCTCCTCGACGCCGGCCTGCTGGACCCGGTCGCCTTCGCCGGTTTCGCCCTCGGGGTCCTCAACGACCCGCGCGGCTGGGGCGCCGGCGGGACGATGAGCTTCGCGCGCACCGACGGCGACGCGCAGATGCGCCTGGTCCTGGCCACGCCCGACACCTCCGCCGCGCTGTGCCGTCCGCTGCGCACGACAGGCACCCTGTCGTGCCGGTCCGGGGACGCCGCCGTCCTCACCTGGTACCGCTGGGTCACCGCGATCCCGGACTACGGCCCGGACCGCACCGGCTACCGGCAGTACGTCGTCAACCACGAGATCGGGCACGTCCTCGGCCACGGGCACGACCCCGCGCCGGGCCCGGGGCGCCTCGCGCCGGTGATGATGCAGCAGACGAAGGGCCTGAAGGGTGCGCTGCCCAACCCCTGGCCCCACCCCTGACCCCGTCCCCGACCCCGTCCTCGACGTCCGCCGCGTCACCACCGGCCCCTTCTGAGAGGCTGCCCGGGTGCACAGCGCGCTGCCCGCCCGGGCCGAGGAGGTCCTGGAGGTGGTCCACGCCGTCCCGACCGGCCGGGTCCTGACCTACGGCGACGTCGCCGCGCGGGTGGGGGACCGGGGGCCGCGGTTCGTGGGGAACGTGCTGCGCCGCTTCGGGTCCGACGCGCCGTGGTGGCGGGTGCTGCGCGCCGACGGCAGCGCGCCGCCGCCCCTGGCCCCGCGCGCCCTGGACCACTGGCGCGCCGAGGGCACCCCGCTGCGCCGGCTGGCCCACGACCCCGCCGACGTCCGGGTCGACCTGGACCGCGCCCGCTGGGACGCGGCGGCCTGGACGGCTCCGTGGGAGGAGGTGGGTGCCCCGTGACCGCCCCCGGACCGGGCGACCTGGTCGCCGACCTGCGCGCCGCCCGCCGCCGGTTCTCCGTGGAGTTCTCCCCCGCGCACGACGAGGCCACCGCCGAGCGGCAGTGGCGCGCCGTCGAGCGGCTCCAGGCCCTGCGGCCGGTCTTCGCCTCGGTGACCTACGGCGCCGGCGGCGGCGACCGCGCGGGCAGCGTGGAGCTGGCGACCCGGCTGGTGCGCGAGACCGACGTGCGCCCGCTGGCCCACCTCACCGCCGTCGGCCAGTCCACCGCCGAGCTCGCCGACGTCCTCGACGAGCTGGTCGCCGGCGGCGTCCGCGACGTCCTGGCCCTGCGGGGGGACCCCGACGGCGACCCCCGCGCCCCCTGGGAACCGCACCCCGAGGGCCTGCAGCACGCCGACCAGCTCGTCCGGCTGGCCCTGCAGCGCGGGGCCGGGACCGTCGGGGTGGCGGCGTTCCCGCTGGGGCACCCGGAGTCCCCCGACCTGGACACCGACCTGCGCCACCTGCTCGGCAAGGTGGCCGCCGGGGCGCGGTTCGCCATCGCCCAGCTCACGTTCGACGTGGAGGACTTCCTGCGGCTGCGCGACCGCCTCGCGGCGGCCGGGTCCGACCTGCCCGTCCTGCCGGGGCTGCTGCCCGTCACCAGCCCGCGCGTGCTGGAGGTGACCCGCCGCCTGACCGACGGCCACGAGCCGTCCTGGCTGCACCGCCGGCTCGACCCCTTCCTCGACGACCGCGGCGCCTTCCGGGAGGAGGGGATGCAGGTGGCGGTCGAGGACGGCCGGCGCCTGCTCGCCGAGGGCGTGGAGGTGCTGCACCTGTACTCCCTCAATGCCGCCTCCAACGTCGAGGCGCTCGTCACCGAGCTCGGTCTGGCCGGTCCCGAGGGGGCTCCTGACGGGGCTCCCGACGGGGCCGGTGGGGCCGGCTGACCGGTGCCGGGCCGGCTCCGCGGGCGCCGTCCAGGCCCGTGTCGGACCCCTGTGGTCCGATGACGGGGTGCTGAGGGTGGACGCGAGGGACGCAGGTGCAGCGGGGGACCCGCCGGGCGGGGGCGAGGGCCCGCGCCGGCCGCCGGTGCCCCGGCTGCGCCGCGCCGCACCGGTCGTCACCGACGGCCCCGCGGCCGACGAGCGCCAGGACGCCGTCCTCGCCACCGGCCCCGGCAGCGGCCCCCTGATCGTCCTGGGCGCCCCCGGCACCGGCCGCACGCGCACGCTGCGCGCCCTGGTCGCCGCCCGCGTCGAGCGCGACGGCGTCGACCCCGACCGCGTCCTCGTCCTGGCCCCCACGCGCCGGGCCGCTGACCTGCTGCGCGACGACCTGTCCGACGCCCTGCGCCGCACGACGGGCCAGCCCGCGGCCCGCACCCCCCAGAGCTACGCCTTCGGCGTGCTGCGGCGCGTGCACGTCCACGAGGGGGCCGCGCCGCCGCGGCTGATCTCCGGGGCCGAGCAGGACGCGATCCTGGCCGACCTCCTGCGCGGTCACCTGGCCGTCACCGCCGAGCGGGTCCCCGGCGAGCTGCCCGACGCCGACGCCGACGTCGACGGTGCCCCGGACCTCACCGGCGCGCTCACCGCCCCCGACTGGCCCGGCGACGTCCCGCGCGCCTCCTGGGGCCTGCGCAGCTTCCGCAACGAGCTGCGGGACCTGCTGATGCGCGCCGTCGAGCGGGGGCTGCGCGAGCAGGACCTCGCGGCCCTCGGCCGCCGCCACGGCCGGCCCGAGTGGGTCGCCGGGGCCGCGGTGCTGGAGGAGTACCTGGAGGTCAACGCCCTCGGGCGCGCCGAGGCGTACGACCCCGCGGCCGTCGTCGACGAGGCCGTGGCCGCCCTGCGGGCCGACCCGGGCCTGCTCGCCGCCGAGCGCGAGCGCTGGGACCTCGTGGCCGTCGACGACGCCCACGACCTGTCCGAGGCCGGGCTGCGGCTGCTCGAGGCCGTCGCCGGCGGCCGCGACCTCGTCCTGACCGCCGACCCCGACAGCGTCACGCAGGGCTTCCGCGGGGCCGACGCCCGCGCGGCCTCCGCCCTCGCCGACCGCTTCGCCGTCCGGGGCACGCCCGCGCGCACGGTCGTCCTGGGCACCGACCACCGCCAGCGGCCACGGCTGCGCGCCGTCACCCGCGCGGTGGCCGAACGGGTCGGCGCCCTGGGCGGTGCCCCGCAGCGGGCGGCCGCCCCGGCCCGCACCGGGCAGGGCCGCGTCGAGGTCGCCGTCCTGGGGTCGCCCACCCAGGAGGCCGCCTGGGTCGCCCAGCGCCTGCGCCGCCGCCACCTGCTCGACGGCGTCCCGTGGTCGCAGATGGCGGTCGTGGTGCGCTCGGCCGGGCACACCGCCGCCCTGCGGCGCGGGCTCACCCACGCCGGGGTGCCGCTGGCCGTCCCGCTGGCCGAGGTCCCCGTGCGCGACGAACCGGCCGTCCGGCCCCTGCTGGCGGCCCTGGCCGTGGTGCTCGACCCCACCGAGCTCACCGAGGCCGTGGTCCACGAGCTCGTCACCTCCCCGGTCGGCGGCGCCGACGTCGTGGCCCTGCGCCGGCTGCGGCAGTCGTTGCGGCGCAGCGAACGGGCCGACGGCGGCGGGCGCAGCAGCGACGTCGTGCTCACCGCCGCGCTGGCCGAGGTGCTCGCCGCCCCGCACGCCGATCCCGTCGAGCCCTCCGGGGACGGGCCCGCCGGGGACGGGCCCGCCGGGGATCTGGCGCGCGTGCGGGCGCAGGACCCCGCGCTGGTCCCCGCCCAGCGCGTCGCCGCCGTCCTGCGCGCCGGCCGCCGCGCCGCCCTGGCCGCCGACGCCTCGGCCGAGACGGTGCTGTGGGCGCTGTGGGACGCCTCCGGCCTGGCCGAGCGCTGGCAGCGGTCGGCGCTCGCGGGCAGCACCCTGGAGGGCGCCGACGCCGGCCGCGCCGACCGCGACCTCGACGCCGTCCTGGCCCTGTTCGAGGCCGCCGGCCGCTTCGTGGACCGCTTCCCGGGCGCCGGCAGCGCGCAGCGGTTCCTGGAGCAGCTGCGCACCGCCGAGGTCCCCTCGGACACCCTGGCCGACCGCGCCCCGGACGCCGGGGCGGTGACGCTGACGACACCGCAGGGCGCCGTGGGCCGGGAGTGGGACCTCGTCGTCGTCGCCGGCCTGCAGGAGGGGGTCTGGCCCGACCTGCGCCTGCGAGGGTCCCTCCTGGGCGCCCAGGCGCTCGTCGACGTCCTGGAGGGCCGCGACAGCGAGGGGCCCGGTGCCCGCCGGGCCGTGCTGGAGGACGAGCTGCGGCTGTTCCACGTCGCCGTCTCCCGCGCCCGCGAGGAGCTCGTCGTGACCGCCGTGCGCGCCGAGGACGAACGGCCCTCCGCCTTCGTCGACCTCGTCGCCGACCGCGCGACCGTCGCCGCCCCGGCGGGGGAGGACGGCGAGGACGAACGCCCCCTGACCCCGGTCCCGCGCGCCGTCTCGCTGCCCGCGCTCGTGGCGCGCCTGCGGCAGGTGGTCTGCGCGCCCGCGGCCCTGGAGACCCCGGCGCGGCGGGCGGCCGCCGCCGCGCGGCTGGCCGAGCTGGCCCGCGCCGGGGTGCCCGGCGCCGACCCCGGCGACTGGTACGGCCTGCAGGAGCTGACCGACGACGGCCCGCTGCACGCCCCGCAGGACCCGGTCGCGGTCTCGCCCTCGCGGGTGGAGAGCTTCGAGCGGTGCGGGCTGCGCTGGCTGCTGGAGAGCTCCGGGGCGCGGCCGGCGGACTCCGCGGGCCAGTCGATCGGCACCCTCGTGCACCGCATCGCCGCCGAGGCGCCCGAGGCGGACGCGTTCGAGCTGCGCCGGCGCCTGGACGTGCTGTGGCCCACCCTGGGGCTGCCCGACGGCTGGGTCGCCGACACCGCCCGCGCCCGCGCCGAGGGGATGGTCGACAAGCTGGCCGAGTACTACCGCGAGGCCCGCCGCGCGGGGCGCACGCTCGTCGGCGTCGAGCTCGACGTCGACGTCACCGTGGGGCGGGCCCGCATCCGCGGCCGGGTGGACCGGCTCGAGCGCGACGCCGCGGGGCGCCCGGTCGTGGTGGACCTCAAGACGGGCAGGGCGCAACCGTCGGCGGCCGACGTGGCCCGGCTCCCGCAGCTCGGCGTGTACCAGCTCGCGGCGCAGGAGGGGGCCTTCCCCTCGACCGGCGGCGCCGCCCCGGTCCCGGGCGGGGCCGCCCTCGTCCAGCTCGGGGGGACGCAGAAGAAGGCGCCGCAGCAGCACCAGGTCGCCCTCGACGACGACGAGGACCCCGGCTGGGCCCGCGAGCTCGTCGAGCACGCGGCCGCGGGGATGGCCGCCGCCACCTTCGAGGCCGTCCTGGGCCCGCACTGCGCCTCCTGCCCGGTGGTCAGCTCCTGCCCGGCCCAGGACGCCGGCCGCAGCGTCGTGCAGGAGGGGGACCGCTGATGCCCACCGCCCTGGAGATCGCCGCCCGGCTGGGCCGGCCCGCCCCGACCCCGGAGCAGGTCGCCGTCATCGAGGCCCCCGTCGAGCCGCTGCTCGTCGTCGCCGGTGCCGGCTCGGGCAAGACCGAGACCATGTCCTCGCGGGTCGTGTGGCTCGTGGCCAACGGCCTCGTCGCCCCCGAGGACGTCCTCGGGCTCACCTTCACGCGCAAGGCCGCCGGCGAGCTCGCCGAACGCGTGCGCCGCCGGCTGCGGGCCCTGCGGGCCCACGGCCTGGCGCCGGGGTCCGGCACCGGTGACGGGCTGGGCGAGGGCGAACCGGTCGTCTCGACGTACCACGCCTACGCCGCCTCCCTGGTGGGCGACCACGGCCTGCGCCTGGGCGTCGAACCGCAGTCGACGGTGCTGTCCGACGCCGGGGCGTGGCAGCTCGCCTCGGAGGTGGTGGAGACGTGGCGGGGGGACCTGCCCGCCGTCGACGCCGCCCCCGCGACGCTGACCGCGGCCCTCCTGCAGCTCGCGGGGGAGTGCGCCGAGCACCTCGTCGAGGCCGAGGACGTCGTCGGCTTCGTCGCCGAGGTCGAGGCGTTCGTGCGGACGCTGCCCAAGGACGACAAGTCCCTCGCCCGGTACGGCGCCGGTGTCCCCGGTGCCCCCTACGCCAAGGTCGCGGCCCTGCTCGGGGTCCAGCAGGCCCGCGCCCAGGTCGTCCCGCTGCTGCGGGAGTACCAGCGCCGCAAGCGCGAGGCCGACCAGCTCGACTTCGGCGACCAGGTGCTCGTGGCGGCCCGGCTGGCCCGGGAGGTGCCCGCCGTGGCCGCCACCGAACGGGCGCGGCACCGCGTCGTCCTGCTCGACGAGTACCAGGACACCAGCTACGCCCAGCTCGCGCTGCTGCGCGCGCTGTTCGGCGACGGGCACCCCGTCACGGCCGTGGGCGACCCCCACCAGTCGATCTACGGCTGGCGCGGGGCCAGCGCGGGCAACCTCGTGAGCTTCCCCGCGCACTTCCGGCGCGCCGACGACACCCCCGCCGCCCGGCTCCCGCTCGCCACGAGCTGGCGCAACGACGTCGGGGTCCTGGCCGCGGCCAACGTCGTGGCCGGGCCGCTGAACGAGGCCCTGGAGGCGGGCACCGTCGCCGTCCTGCGCCCGCGCCCGGGGGCGGGCACGGGCCGGGTCCGCACGGCGTTCGCGACGACCGTGGAGGAGGAGGCGGCCGAGGTCGCGGCGAGGATCGCCGAGGTGTGGCGGGCCGACTCCGAGCGGCTGGCCGCCGCGCGCCGGGTGCCCGGTGCCGAGGTGCGCCCGCGCCGGACCGCCGCGGTGCTGTGCCGCAAGCGCTCGCAGTTCGTCGTCCTGCAGCGCGCGTTGCGCGAGGCCGGTCTGCCGGTCCAGGTCGTCGGTCTGGGCGGTCTGCTGTCGACCCCGGAGGTCGCCGACGTCGTCGCCACGCTGCACGTCCTGCACGACCCCGGCCGCGGGGACCACCTCGCGCGCCTGCTGACGGGGGCGCGCTGGCGGCTCGGCCCCCGGGACGTGGCCGCGCTCGGCGCGTGGGCGCGCCAGCTGCAGCGCCGCCGCACCCACGCCGTGGACCCGGACGCCCCGGACCCGGACGGCGCGGGCGAGGAGCTGGACCCGGTCGACGTCGTCGTGCTGCCCGACGAGGTCGAGGCGGTGAGCCTGGTGGAGGCCCTGGACGAGCTGCCGCCGACGGGGTGGACCGGCCCGGACGGGCGGGGGCTGTCACCGCGCGCGCTGCGCCGCCTGGCGCGCCTGGCCGGGACGCTGCGGCGGTTGCGCACGCGCACCCACCTGCCGGTGGCCGACCTGGTGGGGGAGGTCGAGCGCTCGCTGCTGCTGGACGTCGAGGTCGCGGCCCGCCCGGGCGGTCCACCCTCCACCGCGCGCGGCAACCTCGACGCCCTCGCCGACGCCGCCGCGTCCTTCTCGGCCGGTGCGCCCCGGCCGGGCCTGGGCGGTTTCCTGGCCTGGCTCGACGCCGCCGAGATCCGCGAGCGGGGCCTGGAACCGGGCGCCGCCGACGTCGCCACCGACGCCGTGCAGCTGCTCACGGTCCACGCGAGCAAGGGCCTGGAGTGGGACGTGGTCGCCGTGCCGGGGCTGGTGGAGAAGAGCTTCCCGGCCACGGGCGAGACCGCCCCCGGCTGGCTGGGGGGCGCCAGCTCGCTCGGGGTGCTGCCGTACCCGCTGCGCGGGGACCGCGCGAGCCTGCCGGAGTTCGCCATCACCTCGGCCTCCACGCAGCAGGAGCTCAACGCCGCGCGCGAGGAGTTCCTCGCCGCCTGCGGGGAGCACCAGCTCGCCGAGGAGCGGCGCCTGGCCTACGTCGCGTTCACCCGCGCCAAGGAGGAGCTGCTGCTGTCGGGGGCCTACTGGGACCAGGCCACCAGGCCCCGGGACCCTTCGCGGTTCCTCCTGGAGGTCCTCCAGGCGCCACCGGGCACCGTGCCCGGGCTGGTGTCGCTGCCCCCGGCCGCGCGACCCGAGCCGGACGCGGTGAACCCGCGCACGGCGAACCCGCAGCGCGTCGTGTGGCCGCTGGACCCGCTGGCCTCGCGGCGGGTGGAGGTGGACGCCGGTGCCGCGCTCGTGCGCGCCGCCCTGGCCGGGGACGGGCCGGCGGCCGCCGAGGGGGAGGGCGAGGGGGAGGGCGACGAGGAGGTGCGGGCCTGGCGGGAGCAGACCGCCCTGCTGCTGGCCGAGCGCGCCGCGGCCCACCAGGCGCCGGGGGTCCTGCTGCCCGCCCACCTGTCGGCCTCCCGGCTCGTCGCGCTGGCGCAGGACCCGGACGCGCTGGCGCTGCAGCTGCGCCGGCCCGTGCCGCTGGAACCGCGGCCGGCGACCCGGCGGGGCACGGCGTTCCACGCCTGGCTGGAGCATCGGTTCACGGCCAGCTCGCTGCTGGACCTGGTGGACCTGCCCGGCTCGGCCGACGAGGACGCCGGCGACGACCGCGACCTGGAGGCGATGCAGCGCACCTACCTGGCCTCGGAGTGGGCCGGGCGGGACCCGGTGGCCGTCGAGGTGTCCGTCGAGACGCCCGTGGCCGACCTCGTGGTGCGCGGGCGCATCGACGCCGTCTTCGCCACGACGGGTCAGGACGGGCGCACCCGGTGGGACGTCGTGGACTGGAAGACGGGCCGTCCCCCGCAGGGGGCCGCGGCCCGGGCCCGCGACGTCCAGCTCGCCGTCTACCGGCTGGCCTGGTCGCGCTGGCACGGCGTCCCGCTGGAGGACGTCAGCGCGGCGTTCTTCTACGCCTCCACCGGGGACACCGTGCGACCGGTGGACCTGCTGGACGCCGGTGACCTCGAACGGCTGGTCCGGTCGGTGCCCGCGGCGACGGAGGGGTGAGCGGGCCGGTCAGCGGCACGGTCAGCGGGACGGGGCGTGGCCGGGCGACGGGCACGTCGCCACGTCCGTCCCGTCGTCCTCGACGGCCCCGGCGTGCTCGCGCGAGTCCAGGCGCGGCCGGTAGCCGAGGTCGGCCGTCGCGGTCCGCAGGTCCCAGTGCGGGTGCTCGGCGCCCGAGACCGCGGGGTAGACGCCGGTGACGACGGGCGTCCTCAGCGCCCGCGTCACCAGCTCGCGCAGGTCCGCCGGCCCGAGCCAGCCCCCGAGCTGGCTGCGCTTCGTCGGCACCGGGACGGTGGCCCCCAGCCGCAGGCCGATCGTGCTGAGCCCCCACCGGTGGGCGAACACCCCCGCGACGGCCTCGTCGAACGCCTTCGTCGCCCCGTACGCGCAGCACGGGGCCGGGGCCCGGGCCGGGTCGACCGGTACGTGCCCGGCCACCTCGTAGCGGCCCATCGCGTGCACCGAGCTCGCGTAGACGACCCGGCGGACCCCGCCCTCGGCCGCGGCCCCCAGCAGGGCGGCGAACCCGTCGACGTTCGGGCCGCGCAGCTCCTCCCACGTGGCGGTGGGGCTGGGGTCGCCGGCCAGGTGCACGACGGCGTCGACCCCCTCGACGGCCCGGGCGAGCAGGTCGCGGTCGCCCAGGTCCCCGGTGAGCACCTCGGCCCCGTCCGGCTCGACCCCGTCCGGTTCGGCCGGGGCCGTCCGGTCCAGCAGCCGCAGCGGCCGGTCCCGCAGCGCCGGCAGCAGCAGCCGCGCGACGTTCCCGGACGCGCCGGTCAGGAGCAGGGGGGCGGTCACGTCCCGACCCTGGCACGCCGGGCCGGGGCCGGCGAGAGGGTCACAGGTGCAGGTCGACCACGACGGCCCGGTGGTCGCTGCCGCCGACCTGCTCGATGCGCGCCTCGACGCGGACCCGTTCGTCGAGGCCGTCGGCCAGGGCGTGGTCGAGCTGGACCTTCGGGGAGGGCGCCGGGAACGTCGGGCCGGTCACGAGCGGGCGCCAGGGCAGCACGCGCCGCACGATCCCCGGGGGCAGGTTGAGGTCGCCCAGCAGCACGAGCGGCCGCGGCAGGGTGCGGGCGAAGTCGCGCACCGCGCGCAGCTGCCGCCCGGCCTGCCAGGGCGTGAAGGACAGGTGGGTGCCCAGGACGCTCAGCGGGCCGGCCGGGGTGGGCAGGACCGCCGCGACGACGGCGCGCGGCTCGTCGGGCACCAGGCGCGGACCGGAGGCGGGGTCCAGGACGGGCAGCCGCCCGCGACCGGCCGGCATCCGCAGCTCCCGGAACCCCAGCGCGGTGTCGTACCCGCCGCGCACCAGCAGGGCGATGCCGTAGGACGGTTCGCCCGGGACCGTCCGGTGGGCGTCGCGGACCCCTCGCGGCGCACCGGGGGTGCCGTGGACGGTGGCGGCGAACCAGCCGTGGGCGCCCAGCCCGGCCGCGAGCTCGGCGGTCTGGTCGGCCCCGCCGCTGCGGGGCAGCAGGTGGTCGACCTCCTGCACGGCGACGACGTCGGCGTCCAGCCGCGCCACGGCCCGCACCAGGGCGCCGGTGTCGACCCGGCCGCTGCGCAGGTCCCGTCCCGAGGCCGCGTTGACCGAGGCCAGCCGCAGACGCACCCCGCTCAGCCCAGGGGGGTGGCGTCGGCGTGGCTGGCGAGCTCGTCGAGCATCCGCCGGGCGTCCTCGACGATCTCGGCGTCCTCGGTGCGCAGCCCGAGCAGCAGCCAGCGGGCCAGGGCCAGCTCCCCGGCGAGCCGGGCCCGCAGGAGCAGGTCGGGGTCGGGGGGCTCGGGCAGGGCGTGCGCGTAGGCCTCCAGGACCGACTCCAGCGCGTCGGGGTCGGCACCCACGGCCAGCCAGGCGAAGTCGTCGGCCGGGTCGGCGATCTTGGCGTCGACCCACCCGGTGACGCCGGTGAGCCGCTCGCCGTCGGTGCGGACGTGCTCGCCCACGAGGTCGCCGTGGACGGGGGTGGCGGCGAACCGCCAGTGCGTCACGTCCTCCATGAGCGCCTCCCACCGGGTCAGCAGCCGCGGCGGCACGTGCCCGGTCCCGGCGGCGCGGTCCAGCTCCGAGAGCCGGCGGCGGCGGTACTCCTCGGCGTCGTAGACGGGCACGCCCGCCTCGCTGAAGACCGCCCCGTCGATCTGGTGCAGGGCGGCCAGCCCGGTCCCCAGGGAGGCGGCCAGGCCCGGACCCGGGCGCAGCGCGCCGGGGTCGAGCGGGTGACCGGGCAGTTCGGGGTGCACGACGCAGCGGCCGCCGTCGGGCAGCGCGAGCGTCCCGGCGACCTCGGGCACGGCGAAGGACAGCGGTTCGTGCAGCCGGTGCAGCCCGGCGAGCAGCTCGACCTCGGCGTCGAGGGCGGCCGCGGCCGCGGCCCGGCGCGGGGCGCGCACGACGTACCGGGTGCCGTCGGCGCCCACCGCGAGCGCCACGTCGAAGTCCGCGCCGTCCTCCTCGGCCGGGCCGGCCGCGACCACGTCCAGGGTGCGGACGGCGGCGGTGGCGAGGGCGGCGAGGACGCGGGGGGAGCGGGCGGGCACGCCCCCACGGTATTGCGCGGCGGCCTGCTTAGGGTGCAGGTGTGACCCCCGTGCCGCTCCCGAGCCCTCCGCTGCCCGACCTCGCCCTGTCCCGGCAGCACCTGGACCGCAACGGGGTGGACCGCGCGCCGGCCTCGCGGCTGGCCGACCTGTGGGCCTCCCCGGACACCCGCGTCCTGCGCGTGCACGCCGGCCGGGCCCCCGTCGTGACCACCCCCGAGGGGTTGCGGCTCGTGCTGCGCGCCCCCGCCGAGGTCCCGGACCCGGGGGCGGAGGACCTGCAGCTGTACCTGGGGGTCGACGACGGCGTGCACCACGTCGCGGTCATCTCCACCGAGGCCGAGCCGGAGAGCACCGACGGCGCGGCCGGCGGGGAGGAGTGGCGCGGGTTGCGCGAGGTGGGCGAGCACCTGACCGCCCGCGACGCGGGCCTGTTCACCGAGGCGCTGTCGATGGGCAACTGGCACGCGGTGACCCGGTTCTCCCCGCGCACGGGGCAGCCGCTGACGGCGACGACGTCGGGCTGGGTGAAGACCGAGCCGGACGGGCGGGAGCACTTCCCGCGCACCGACGCCGCGGTGATCATGGCGATCATCTCCCCGGACGACCGCCTGCTGCTGGGGCACCAGCCGGTGTGGCCGGCGAACCGCTACTCGGTGCTGGCCGGTTTCGTGGAACCGGGGGAGTGCTTCGAGGACACCGTGCGCCGGGAGGCGTTCGAGGAGGCCGGCATCGTCATCGGCACCGGCCTCGAGGACGTGCGCTACCTCGGCAGCCAGCCGTGGCCGTTCCCGGCCAGCCTCATGGTGGGGTTCGCGGCCCGCGCGGTGACGACGGACATCAAGGTCGACGGCGACGAGATCGCCCTGGCCCGCTGGTTCTCCCGGGAGGAACTGGCCGAGGAGCTGCGCACCGGTGGGGTCCTGCCGCCCCCGGGGGTCTCGATCGCGCGCCGGCTCATCGAGGCCTGGTACGGCGGGCCGCTGCCGGTGGAGGACCGGCCCTGGGTCTGAGGGGCCGGTCGGAGGACCTTCGCTACTCCCGCAGCAGTTCCGCGGGGTGGCGGGGGTCCTCGCACCGCAGGACGGCGCTCGCCGCCTCGGCCGGGTCCTCGTCCGCCAGGTAGCGCTGCCAGCCGCCCACGACCCGGTCGGCGTCCTGCGCGGGCACGCGGCGGCGGATCGCCGCCGGCGACGTCGTGAGGTGCACGACGGCGTCGAAACCCCACCGCAGGGTGTTCGTCAGCAGGAACGACCCGGCGAGCACCAGCACGGCGTCGTCGGGCACGTCCTCGCGCCGCGCGCGGGAGGCGCGGTCGGTGCCCGGGTCGTACAGCGAGGGCACCCACCACCGCCCGGTCGGCGCACCGAGCGGTTCGAGGACCTCCCGGTACAGGCCGGGCACGTCGAGCCAGCCCTCGAGGTAGGCGTCGGGGTCCTCGCGGCCGAACTCGAACCTCAGCGAGCGCGGTCGCCAGAACCCCTGCCACGTCGTGAGCAGGACCGGCCGCGCCGCCTCGCGCAGCGCCTGCGCCAGGTGCCCGGCGTACCAGGCGGTGTCGGCGTCGACGGCCCCGTCCACGCCCACCCGGGCCCCCGGCGGCAACGACGCGGCCCACCGGTCGGCGAACTCGCGCGGACCGGTGGGCCGGAAGGTGCTCGTCGTGGAGCCCGTCAGGAGAGCTTGGCCTTCACCTCGGCCAGGGAGGGGTTGGTGGCCGCGGAGCCGTCGGGGAACAGCAGGGTCGGGACGGTCTGGTTGCCGCCGTTGACCTGCATGACGTACTCGGCCGCGTCGGGGACCTCCTCGATGTTGACCTCGGAGTAGCTGATGCCCTCGCGGTCCATCTGCGACTTCAGGCGGCGGCAGTACCCGCACCACGTCGTCGTGAACATGGTGACGCTGCCGGCCGCCGGGGCCTCGATCGTGGACACGTCGTCCCGCTCCTTCGTTCGTCCTCACCACGGGCTGTGGATCGCTGACGCCCCGTGCAACCGCGGCGCCCGCCCGCATCTTCCCCGGTCCTGCGCCGCCCGGCCCGCCGGGTCACCCACGCCCGTCCCCACAGGCCGCGAGGAACCCCGTCGTCCACACCGCGCCGCCCCGGGTGCGGCGCAGCACCCGCGGCGTGGGGGAAGATGCCGGGGCGATGACCGACGTGACGACGAACCCGACGACCCGCGCGACCCGCCAGGACGCCGACGGCGTGCTCGACGGGCTGGACCCCGAGCAGCGCCAGGTGGCGACGACGCTCGACGGCCCGGTCTGCGTGCTGGCCGGGGCCGGCACGGGCAAGACGCGGGCCATCACCCACCGCATCGCCTACGGCGTGCACTCCGGCGCCTACGTCCCCAACCGCGTCCTCGCCGTGACGTTCACCGCCCGCGCCGCGGGGGAGATGCGCACCCGGCTGCGCGACCTGGGGGTCGCGGGCGTGCAGGCCCGTACCTTCCACGCCGCCGCGCTGCGCCAGCTGCAGTTCTTCTGGCCCCAGTCCATCGGCGGGACGCTGCCGAACCTGGTCGAGCACAAGGCCTCCCTGGTCGCTGACGCCTGCCACCGGCTGCGCATCCAGGCCGACCGGACGCGGGTGCGCGACCTGTCGGCCGAGGTCGAGTGGACCAAGGTCATGCTCGTCGACCCCGACGACTACGTGCGGGTCGCCGCCGCGGCCGGGCGCGGGGAGCCCGGGGGGCTGGACCTGGCGACCGTGGCCCGGGTCGTGCGGACCTACGAGGACGTCAAGACCGACCGCGCGGTCATCGACTTCGAGGACGTCCTGCTGCTGACGGCGGGCATCCTCGACGAGCGGCCCGAGGTCGCCGCGACCGTCCGCGAGCAGTACCGGCACTTCGTCGTCGACGAGTACCAGGACGTCTCCCCGCTGCAGCAGCGGCTGCTGGACCTGTGGCTGGGGGGCCGGCAGGACCTGTGCGTCGTCGGCGACGCCAGCCAGACCATCTACTCCTTCGCCGGGGCCACCCCCGAGCACCTGCTGGACTTCCCCCGCCGTCACCCCGGTGCCACCGTCGTGCGGCTCGTGCGCGACTACCGCTCCACCCCCGAGGTCGTGCAGCTGGCGAACTCCGTGCTCTCCCAGGCCACCGGTCTGCACGCCCGCGCCCGCCTGGAGCTCATCGCCCAGCGCCCCTCGGGGCCGCCGCCGTCGTTCACCGCCTACGACGACGACGTGGCCGAGGCGTCCGGCGTCGCCGCGCGCATCGCCGCCGAGATCCGCGCCGGACGCTCGGCCAAGGACGTCGCGGTCCTGTTCCGCACCAACGGGCAGTCCCAGGCCCTGGAGTCGGCGCTCGCCGACGCCGGGGTCGGCTACGTGGTGCGCGGCGGGGAACGCTTCTTCTCCCGCAAGGAGGTGCGCGACGCCGTCGTGCTCCTGCGCGGGGCGGCGCGGTCGGCGCTGCCCGGGCACGACCTGGGCGAGGAGACCCGCGCGGTGCTGGGGTCGGCCGGGTGGTCCCCGACGGCGCCCACGGCGGCGGGCGCGACGCGGGAGAAGTGGGAGTCGCTGCAGGCCCTGGTGGTCCTGGCCGACGAGCTGGCCCAGAAGCGGCCCGGCGCCACGGTGGCCGACCTCGTGGAGGAGCTCCTCGAACGCAGCCAGGCCCAGCACGCCCCGACCGTCGACGGGGTGACGCTGGCCTCCTTCCACGCCGCCAAGGGCCTGGAGTGGGACGTCGTGCACCTCGTGGGGGTCAGCGAGGGGCTGCTGCCGATCTCCTTCGCCGAGACGCCGGAGGAGGTGGAGGAGGAGCGCCGGCTGCTGTACGTGGGCGTCACCCGGGCCCGGGAGGGCATCCACCTGTCCTGGGCGAACTCGCGGACCCCCGGGGGCCGGGCCACCCGCAAACCCTCCCGGTTCCTCGACGCCGTCCGCCCCCAGGCCACCCCCGCGGGTCGTCGCCCGGCCGCCGGCGGGTCGGCGAAGCAGCGCAGCTCCGGTCCCATGACGTGCCGCGTGTGCGGCGGCGCGCTGAGCGTGGCGGTGGACCGCAAGCTGCGCCGGCACGCCGACTGCCCCGCCAGCTACGACGAGGCGGTGTTCGAGAAGCTGCGCGAGTGGCGCAGCGCCACCGCGAAGGCGGCGGAGGTCCCGGCGTACGTCGTGTTCACCGACGCGACCCTCATGGCCATCGCCGAGGCCGTGCCGGGCAGCACGGCCGAGTTGTCGCGCATCGGGGGCGTCGGCCCGTCCAAGCTGGAGAAGTACGGCGACGACGTCCTGGAAGTTCTCGCCGGTTGACCCCCTGATCCGTTGCGCCGCAACGGTTCAAGAGGTGGTTGAAACCGGTCGGGAAACCCGGTCGGACGACGCGCGGAAAAAGGCGTTGTCGTCCGCGCGCGGGTGCCCCTAGAGTCAGGATCACCACGGCGCGGCCACTCCGGTCCGCGCGGACGCGCACGAGAGGGGGGCGGAACGGTGGACACCACCACGAACACCACGCAGATCGCGACGACGCAGATCTCGCCGATCGCCGTCGCCACCGTCCGCGTCTCCGTCCCGGCCCTCGCCTGCCCCGCGTGGGAACCCAGCCACGCGTCCACCCCGGTCACGACCAAGGGTGGAGTGCGCCTGCTCCCGGCGATGGTCGGGCGTCTGCGCATCGATGACGCGGGTGCCTACGGCGCCCCCTCCTTCCCGTCTGCGGGACCCTCAGCCTCGAGTCCACCGGTCTAGCTCCAGACCGGCAGCCTCCTGGCCGCGGATCCCGACACCTCGGGTCCGCGGCCATTCTGCGTTCGTGGGCTCTTCGACGCCGAACCACCACCGCCGGAGAAACAGTTGACCACCCAGCCCACGACCCGCCGGACCCGACCGAGCACCCGCACCACCGGAACCACCGGACGAGAGAAGGAGGTGAGCGGCGTGACCCGCCGCCCCACGCCGGACCCGCTGCCCTGCCGCCGCTTCGACTCCGAGCTGTGGTTCGCCGAGAAGCCCGAGGACGTCGAGCTCGCCAAGTCGCTGTGCCAGGAGTGCCCGCTCGCGAACGCCTGCCTCGCAGGTGCTCTCGAGCGCGCCGAGCCCTGGGGCGTCTGGGGCGGGCAGCTCGTGCTCGCCGGGGTCGTCGTCCCCCGCAAGCGTCCGCGCGGACGCCCCCGCCAGCACCCCGTCGCCGCCTGAGCGGACGGGGACACCACGTGAGAGCACCAGGAGTCGCCATGTCGTACGTCGAGGAACACCTGCTCCGGGAACGGTTGGCCACCGCCCACCGCGACGCCGCCCGCATCCGCGCCGCCCGCGCGCTGCGGGCCCGCCGGCGGGCCGAGGTCGCCGCCCGGCGCGCGCTCGTGCTCGCGGTCCGCGCCGACCGCGCGGCCGAGCTCACCGGGGACGTCACCGTGCCCGAGCGCGCTCTCCTCCTCACCTGAGGAGCGCCTCACGGGACCGGCAGGTCCACGCACCCGCACGCCGGGTGCGGCCGCCACCAGCGGTACCGCACCCGGCCCTCGGGCAGCAGCAGCTCCAGCGTCGCGCCGACGGCGGTGGCCCGGCCCCCGTCGAGGTGGGCCAGGACCTGCAGCGCGACCAGACCGGCCAGCACCCCGGCGGTGGCCGCGTCGGTCGGGCGGCGCGGCCCGTCCACCAGGGCCGTGCGCACGTCGGGCCACAGGGGGTCGGCGTCGGTGCGCCACCGGTCCAGGCACCGCAGGCACGCCGAGCGCCCGGGGAGCACGAGCGGGCCCACCAGCGCGTCGGTGTCGCGCAGCACCACCGACAGGTGCGGCACGCCGTCGGCCTGCACCCCGTCCAGGACCACCGGGTCGGCCGCGTGCTCGGCGACGAGCACGAGCAGGTCGGCGGGGCGCTGGGAGGGGGTCGTGCCCGGCAGCGGCCGGTCGCACACGAGCCGGCCCACCCCGGCCGCGGCCAGCAGCGGGACGAGGGCGTCGACGACGGCGCTCGACCCGGCCACGGCCACGGCCGCCCGTTCTCGGCCGCGTGCGCGGACCGCCGGGGCGGGGCCGGCCGGGTCGTAGACCGCCCAGGCCAGGACCTCGTCGGTCAGCCCGTCCGCCCCGGTCCCGCCCGGTGGGCCGATCCCGTCCTCACCGGTGTGCAGCACCGCCGTCCGGGGCGAGGCCCCCACCTGCACGAGCCCGTCGGGACGCCGCACGACGGGCACCCCGGCGGGGACGGGTGGGCTGCGGCGGGTGGGGGCGGGGGCACGCTCGGGCACGCGGCCACTGTGCCGCAGCCGTCCCGCCGGCCCCGGCGCTCGTCCACAGGGGCGCTCGTCCACAGGGGCGCCCGTCCACAGGGGCGCCCGGACCGGGGAGGGGCTCAGCCGGCCTTGCCGAGGATGCGGTTGAGGTTGGTCCCGCACACCGGGCACGTGCCCTTCGCCATCCGCCGGCCGTTGGTCTCCACGACCTGACCCTCCGCCTCGCGCTTGTCCTTGCACTTGACGCAGTAGAACTCCCCGCTCCAGGTGTCGCTCACGGGCCCTCCTCGGTGTCGGCTGGTCGTCGGCTGGTCGTCGGCCCAGCACCCGGGTGGGCCGGGCCGTTGTCGGCATGGTGCCCCGTGCGGGGGCGCGGGGCGCGTCGGGGCGGGTGCGCCCGTGCGGCCCGGGTCGTCGGTCACGGCCGGTGTCGTGTTGATCACGACGGGGCCCGCGGCGGGGTGCGCAGGGTAACCTGCCGGAGGTGAGGGCTCACCAGGACGGTGCAGCGGTCCTCGGCGCGGCCTCCGCCGGTGTGGACGGCTCCGTGGCCGAGGTCCCGCACCCTGCTCTCGACCCCACCCTCGGGGACGCGGCGGTGCTGGACCTGCGCGACGTCGACGTCCGCCGCAGCCGGCGCCGCACCCGCACGGTCTCGGCCTACCGCGACGGCGACCGCACGGTCGTGCTCATCCCGGCCCGGTTCAGCTCCGTGGAGGAGCGCGAGTGGGTCGAGCGGATGGTCAGCCGGCTCGAGGCCGCCGACCGGCGCCGCAACCCCCTGGACGGGGACCTGCTGGAGCGGGCGCGGGACCTGTCCCGCCGCCACCTCGACGGTCTGGCCCGGCCCCGGTCGGTGACGTGGGTCGACAACCAGCACCACCGGTGGGGCTCGTGCACACCGGCCGACGCGAGCATCCGGCTGTCCAGCCGGTTGCAGGGGATGCCCAGCTGGGTCCTGGACTACGTCCTCCTGCACGAGCTGGCCCACCTGCTCGTCCCGACGCACTCACCCCAGTTCTGGGGGCTGCTGGAGTCCTACCCCCGGACCGAGCGCGCCCGCGGGTTCCTCGCCGGCATCGACCACGCGACCGGGCACGAGGGCCCCGGCCACCACGACCGGGACGACGAGGGCGACGGGACCGCGGAACCGGCCGACGTCGAGGACCTCGGGGACGTCGAGGACGTGACGGGCCCGGCCGGCGGCGCGGTGGGGGCGGACCGGGTCGCCCCCGACGTCCTGCCCACCACCGGCTGAGCCGGGGGGCTCAGTCCCCCCGCTGCCCGTCGTCGCTGCCGTCGCCACCGCCGTCGCCACCGCCGTCGCCGCCGTCGAGCAGCTCGCGCAGCGCGGCGTCCATGTCGTCCTCGCCCTGCTCCCCGTCGCGGGGGGCCGCCCCCTCCAGGCGCCGGTCCACGAAGCGGGTCGCGGCGGCGGCGTCGTCGAGGTCGTCGGCCACGGGCAGCAGGTCCGGGTGGTCCCAGACCGCGTCCCGCGCGCTGCGGCCGCCACGGGCCAGCAGCTGCTCCCACAGGGCGCCGGCCTCGCGGGCGCGGCGCGGGCGCAGTTCCAGCCCGACGAGGACGGCGAACGCGTGCTCGGCCGGCCCGCCGGTGGCGCGCCGGCGGCGCAGGGTCTCGCGCAGCGCGTCGGCGTGCGGCAGGACGTTCCGGGCCGCCTCGTCGGTGACGTGGTCGACCCAGCCCTCCACGAGCGCCAGCGCGGTCTCGAGCCGGGCCAGGGCGGCCTTCTGCTCCGGGCTGCTCTCCGGCTCGAAGATGCCCGACTGCATGGCCTCCTGCAGCGACTCCGGGTTGGAGGGGTCCACCTGCCGGGCGGCCTCGGCGATCCGGTCGGTGTCCACGGAGATGCCGCGGGCGAAGGACTCCACCGAGCCCAGCAGGTGCGAGCGCAGCCACGGCACGTGGGCGAACAGGCGCTGGTGGGCGGTCTCGCGCAGGGCGAGGTAGCGGCGGACCTCGTCGATCGGGACCTCGAGGCCGTCGGCGAAGGCGCGCACGTTCTCCGGCAGCAGCGCGGCCCGGCCGGTGGGGGACAGCGGCAGCCCGACGTCCGTGGTCGAGAGCACCTCACCGGCGAGCTGGCCGACGGCCTGCCCGACCTGCATCCCGAAGACCCCGCCGCCGACCTGGCGGAGCATGGCCCCGGCCGAGCCGAGCATCGCGGCCATCTCCGGCGGGGCCTGGGAGGCCATCGCCTCGCCCATGGCCGAGGCCACGTTCGTGGCGATCGGCTCCACGAGCTGGCGCCACACCGGCATCGTCTTCTCGACCCACTCCGCGCGGCTCCACGCCTCCAGCGACGTCGCCGCCTGGGCGAGGTCGGTGACCCCGTCGAGCCACAGGTCGGCCACCCGCAGGGCGTCGTCGACCTCGCGGCGGTCCACCGCGTGCGGAGTGGGGTCGCCCTTGGCGGCCGCGGCCTGGCGCGCCAGGTCGTGCGCGACGTCCCAGTTCACCGGGGCGTCGGAGGGGGTGGACAGGAACTTCTGCAGCTGGGACAGGATCTGGCCCATCATCGCGGGGTCGAACCCGGCCTCGCCGAAGCCCGGGATGCCCTGCGGCAGCCCACCGGGGAAGCCACCCGGGAAGCCACCGGGGAGACCACCGCCGGCACCGCCCGGACCACCGGGGAACTGGCCGCCGAAGAGGGGACCGAGGAGCTCCTCCAGGGGGTTGGCCGGCCCGCCGGAGTCGCCGCTGCGCGGTTCCGGCTCCCTGCCGGGCGTGCCGGAGGGGCGGAACCCGGGCTGACCGCCGCGTTCCTCCTGCCCGCCGGACTGCCCGCCGGAGCCCTCCTGGCCGTCCTCGGGACGCTCGCGCCCGTCGTCCGGTTCCTCGCCCGGCGTCACGTCGTCTCGCTGGCCCACCGTGTCCTCCGCTCCTCGACCTGCGGGTCCATCATGGCCTCCCGCCCCTGACCCGACGAGCGGCGGGGGCCACCCGTTCCGCCGGCGGGGCCGGTTCGGCCGTGGGCGAACGAGCCCCACCGGCCACCGCCCCGCCTCCCACCGCACGTCCAGGCGCCGACCGTAGAGTGCCCCGGTGGCGAGCGACCCGGTCCCGGACCCCGCGGGGGCCACCCCCGAGCACCCGCCCACCCCCCGGGACGGTCCCGGTGGCCCCGAGCGGGCGGTCGCGATGGGCGCGAGCAGCACCCTGCTGTCGGTGTCGGCCTTCGCCGCCGTCGCGCTCGCGGCGGTCTTCGGGATCGTGCACGCCCCGTACGTGGCCCTGAGCCCGGGGCCGGTGACCGACGTCGTGGGCAGCCCGTCGGGGGGTGCGGGGCTGGTGGAGATCTCCGGTGCGCCCACCTACCCCACCGAGGGCCGGCTGGACCTGACGACGGTCTCGCTGCGCGGGGGGCCCGGGCTGGAGATGGGGCTGGGGGAGACGCTGCTGGACTGGCTCGACCCGACGGTCACCGTGGTCCCGCGCGACCTGTACTTCCCGCCGGAGCAGTCCCGGCAGGAAGCCGACGCCCGGTCGGCCGCGGAGATGACCGGCTCGCAGACCAACGCCAAGGTCGCGGCCCTGACCGAGCTGGGCATCGACGTGCCGAGCACGACCACGACCCGGGTCGAGGAGGTCGACGGCTCGGTCCCGGCCGCGCGGGTGCTGCGGCCGGGGGACGTGATCACGAGCGTCGACGGCCGCGACGTCCCGGACTTCCCGGCGCTGCAGGCCGCGGTCCGCGCGCTGCCGGCCGGCGCGCAGGTCCGCCTCGGCCTCACCCGCGGCGGTGAGCCCCGCACGGTGACGACGCGGACGGTCTCGGCGAACGGGACGACCCTGCTGGGGATCTCCCCGCACGTCGACTACGACTTCCCCTTCGCCATCGACATCGCGATCGACGACGTGGGCGGGCCGAGCGCGGGCACGATGTTCGCCCTGGCCATCGTCGACGAGCTGACCCCGGGGGCGATGACGGGCGGTCAGCACGTCGCTGGCACCGGCGCCATCGCCGCCGACGGCACGGTGCTGCAGATCGGCGGCCTGCGGCAGAAGGTCATCGGCGCCCACGAGGCCGGGGCGCGCTGGTTCCTGGCCCCGCGCGCGGAGTGCGCGCAGGTCGCGGGGGTCACGCCCCCGGGGATCACGGTCGTGCCGGTCTCGACGCTGCACGAGGCGCGCTCGGCCGTCGAGGCGATCGGGGCGGGCCGGGGGGCCACGCTGCCGACGTGCGAGGCCCCCTGACCGGAGCGCCTCAGTCGCGCAGGGTGGCCGCCAGCGCCCCCACGAGGCCGGGGACGAGGTCGGCGCCCGTGGCGACCTCCCCGTCGGAGTCCTTCGAGCGCGACCGCACGGCGCACTCGTGCCGGCCGTCGCGCAGGACGCCGACGGCGATCCGCACGTCCTCGGCCAGCGGGTGCGCGGCCAGCGCACGGGCCCGGCCCTCCTCGTCGTCGCTGGAGGTGGCGGCGCGGACCTCGGCCTCGGCGTCCGGCGGCACGAGGATCTTCTCCACGACCAGCGCGGCCCCGTCCACGCCCGCGGGCCAGGCCAGCTGCCCGAGCAGCTCGTCGAGGTCCTCCAGGGCCGGCACCCCCTCCTGCTCCACCGAGGTCAGGTGGTCGGGGTCGGCGCGGGCCTCCTCCAGGACGTTCGGCGGCAGCCGCCGGGCCAGGCCCGGGTCGCGCTCGAGGGCGTCGGCCGTGCGCACCAGGGCGAACAGGCGCAGCGGCGCCCCCCAGCCGTCCGCCGCCACGTGGCGCTCGATCTCGGCGACCGTCCGCCACAGCCCGGAGGGCCGGGGGGACACGGGGGTGGAGGGAGGGCTGACGTCGGGACTCACGGCCCCGATCGTCCCACGGCCGCCCCGGTGGGCACCGACCGCGAGCGTCAGGTGACGATCAGGTCACGATCGGGCGCGCGCGCTCGACGTGGGGCACCCGGACGGGTGCTTGTAAGTTGCCTGCTCGTGAGCTTTCCCCCACGCCGTCCGTCCCGGCCGGTGCTCCGGCGCCGTCGCCGGGGTGCCGCCCTGCCCACCGTGCTCATCCTCCTCGCGCTGGTCGTGGCGGTGGTGGTGGGCACCCGCGTCACGGCCGACGTGTGGTGGTTCGACCAACTCGGCTTCCTGTCCACCTTCACGACCAAGCTGTGGCTGCAGCTCGCCCTGTTCGTCGTCGGGGGCCTCCTGCTCGCCGCGGCGGTCGGGGTCTCGCTGACGGTCGGGTACCGCAGCCGCCCGGTCTACGCCCCGCTGTCCACCGAGCAGGCCGGCCTCGACCGCTACCGCGAGTCCCTGGAACCGCTGCGCCGCGTCGTGGTCGTCGGGCTGTCGGCGGCGGCGGGGCTGTTCGGCGGGTCGGTGGCGATGAGCAACTGGGAAACCCTGCTGCTGTGGGTGAACCGGACGAGCTTCGGCGCGACCGACGAGCAGTTCGGCATCGACCAGGGCTTCTACGTCTTCACCCTGCCGTGGCTGGGTTTCCTCGTGAGCTTCCTCACCGCCGCGGTGGTGCTGGGGGGCATCGCCGCGCTGGCGGCGCACTACCTCTACGGCGGGTTGCGCCTGTCCGGCAGCGGGCAGCGCACGACGCGCGCCGCGCGCATCCACCTGGCCTCCCTGGCCGCCGCGTTCCTGCTGCTGCGGGCCGTGGGGTACTGGCTGGACCGCTACGAGACGCTCGTGAGCCCCTCGGGCCACGTCACCGGCGTCGTGGGTCCGACGTACACCGTCGCCCACGCCGTCCTGCCCGCCAAGGCGATCCTGGCGATCATCGCCGTCGTCGTGGCGCTGCTGTTCGTCGCCGCGGCCGCGGGGGTGTCCTGGCGGCTGCCGGCGATCGGCACCGGGCTGCTCGTCGTGAGCGCCGTGGCCATCGGCGGGATCTACCCGTGGGCGGTGCAGCGCTTCCAGGTCACCCCGAACCGGCAGGCGTTGGAGGCCGAGTACGTCGGCAAGAACATCGATGCGACGCGCGACGCCTACGACCTCGCCGACGTGGACGTGCAGTCCTACGAGGCCGACACCACGGCCGAGTCCGGCCAGCTCAGCCAGGACGCCCAGACGATCCCCAGCGTCCGGCTGCTCGACCCCTCGGTCGTGGCGCCGGCGTTCCAGCAGACCCAGGGCCAGCGCGGGTACTACCGGTTCCCCGACATCCTCGACGTGGACCGGTACCCCACGGGCCCGGACGGCGCCTCGCAGGACGCCGTCGTGGCCGCCCGTGAGCTGAACCTCGCGGGTCTGGCCCCCAACCAGCGGACGTGGGTCAACGAGCACACGCTCTACACCCACGGCTACGGCGTCGTCGTCGCCCGCGGCAACGACCGCGCGCCCGACGGCAGCCCCAGCTACCTGGAGTCCAACGTCCCCACGTCGGGCGTCATCGACCTCGAGCAGCCCCGCATCTACTTCGGCGAGGGCACCACCGACTACTCCATCGTCGGCGGCCGGGACAACGAGATCGACTACCCGGACGGGTCCCCGGGCGGGTTCGCCACGACCCAGTACGACGGCTCCGGCGGGGTCGACGTCGGGAACATCGGCAAGAAGCTCGTCTACGCGCTGAAGTTCGGCGACCAGAACATCCTGCTGTCGAGCTCGGTGAACCCCGAGTCGAAGATCCTCTACGACCGCACGCCGCGCGAGCGCGTCGAGAAGGTCGCCCCGTGGCTGACGATGGACGGGGACGCCTACCCCTCGGTCGTCGACGGCCGGGTCGTGTGGATCCTCGACGGGTACACCACCTCGGCGTCCTACCCGTACGCGGCGCAGACCGAGCTCGGTGAGGCCACGGCCGACCGCCTCACCCAGACCCAGGGCAGCAGCGTCCAGGCGCTGCAGGACCGCACCGTGAACTACGTCCGCAACTCGGTGAAGGCCACGGTCGACGCCTACTCCGGCGAGGTGACCCTCTACGAGTGGGACCAGTCCGACCCCGTGCTCAAGGCGTGGATGAAGGCGTTCCCGGGGGCCGTGCAGCCGCTGGCCGACATCGACGCCTCGCTCATGGCGCACCTGCGCTACCCCCAGGACATGTTCAAGGTCCAGCGCGAGGTGCTCTCCAGCTACCACGTCACCGACCCGGCCTCCTTCCTCACCGGCCAGGACTTCTGGAACGTGCCGGCCGACCCCACCGTGGCCGAGACGCCGAACCAGGCGCGCGCCGCGCAGCCGCCGTACTACCTGACCCTGCGGATGCCCGGCCAGGACACGGCCCAGTTCAGCCTCACCACGACGTACGTGCCGGCCTCGAACCAGAACAACTCCGGCACCCAGGTGCTGCGCGGGTTCGCGGCCGTGGACTCCGACGCCGGGTCGACGGCGGGGGAGAAGCGCGAGGACTACGGCACGATCCGGCTGCTGGAACTGCCGCAGTCCACGACCGTCAACGGCCCGGTGCAGATCCAGAACAACATCCGCTCCGACACGGCCGTCGCCGACCAGGTCCGGCTGCTGAGCGTCGGCGGGGGGTCCGAGGTCATCTACGGGAACCTGCTGTCGCTGCCCGTCGGCGGCGGGATGCTGTACGTCGAACCCATCTACGCCCGCAGCACGGGGGACAACTCCTTCCCGCGCCTGAGCCGGGTCGTGGCGGTGTTCGGGGACAACATCGCGATCGCCAACACCCTCGACGAGGCCCTGGACGAGGTCTTCGGCGGGGACGCCGGGGCCGTGGCCGGGGACGCCGGCAGCGGCGGGCCCGACGGCTCGGGCGGTACGCCCACGCAGACGCCCACGCAGACGCCCACGCAGACGCCCACCGACGGGGCGGCGCCCCCGGCGGCCGGGTCGGCGCAGCAGCAGCTGCAGCAGGCCCTGAACGACGCGCGGCAGGCCATCGACGACTCGGCGTCGGCGCTGTCCGACGGGGACTTCGCCGCCTACGGCGAGGCCCAGGACCGCCTGCGCACGGCCGTCGACGCCGCGACCAGCGCCGAGGCCCGGCTGGAGGACGCCCAGGTGCCCGAGCCGACCTCGGACCCGGCGGCCGGCAGCGCCCCGCCCACCGGCGGGGACGCCCCGACGGGGACGCCGACGCCCTGACGACCGGGGGACGGGAGGCTGCGATTTGGTCTCCCGTCCACCGGGGCGTAAAGTGGTGCTCACGACGCGGGGTGGAGCAGTTCGGTAGCTCGCTGGGCTCATAACCCAGAGGTCGCAGGTTCAAATCCTGTCCCCGCTACGCAGAAGGCGAAGGCCCGGACCACACGGTCCGGGCCTTCGTCGTTCCCGGGGTCGGGGGGGGCTCGTCCGGCAGCGCGTGCGAGGCGCTGCAGTGCAGCCGATTTGCCTCGACCGGCACCGGCGCGTAGTGTTCATCTCACCGACGCGGGGTGGAGCAGCTCGGTAGCTCGCTGGGCTCATAACCCAGAGGTCGCAGGTTCAAATCCTGTCCCCGCTACGCAGAAGGCGAAGGCCCGGACCACACGGTCCGGGCCTTCGTCGTTCCCGGGAGTTCCCGCGGGGCGCGTGCCCGGGGAAACCGCCTGCGCGAGCACCGGGTGCCGTGGTCAGCTGGAGCGTGATCCTCACCCTGACGGCCCGGCGGCCAGCGTCCGGGGTCCCCGCGGGGGACCTCGGGTTCCTGCTGCACAAGCACCCCGACCGCGTCCACGTCGCCGAGCACGGCGCCGTGACCACGCACGTCCTGGCGCCGGTCAGCACCCCGCAGGAGCACCAGGTCGCGGTCGTGCTCGACGTCGACCCGGTCGCCCTGGTGCGGGCGGGGACGGGCGCCCTGGCGGGGGACCACGTGAACGACCGGCCCTACGCCGCCTCCAGCCTGCTGTCCGTCGCCCTCGGGCGGGTGTTCGCCACGGCCCTCGCGGGCCGCTGCACCGCCCGGCCCGAGCTCGTCGACGTGCGCTGGCCGCTGCAGGTCCACCTGCCCGCCGTGCCGTGCGCGGGCGAGCGCGGGGCCGGCGGGGCCGAGCTCGTGCGCCGGCTCTTCGGCCCGCTCGGCTGGACGGTCGAGGCCACCGCGGTGCCGCTCGACGAGACGGTCCCCTCGTGGGGCGACTCGCCGTACCTGGACCTGGAGCTGAGCGGGGAGCTGCGCCTGGCCGACGCCCTGGCCCAGCTCTACGTCCTGCTGCCCGTCCTCGACGACGCCAAGCACTACTGGGTCGGGCAGGCCGAGGTCGAGAAGCTGCTGCGCCGCGGCGGGTCCTGGCTCGCCGCCCACCCCGAGCGGGACCTCATCACGCGGCGCTACCTGCGCTACTCCCGGCCCCTGGTCGCCGACGCCCTGGACCGGCTGCGCGAGGCCGAGGGGGCCGACCCGGAGGCGGCGCAGGAGGCGGAGACGACCACGGCGTCGACGCCGCTCGCCGTCCAGCGCCGCGAGGCCGTGCTGGCCGTCCTGCGCGAGGTGGGCGCGGCCCGCGTCGCCGACCTGGGCTGCGGGCAGGGGCAGCTCCTGGCCGCCCTGCTCACCGACGCCCGGTTCACCGCCCTCACCGGCACGGACGTGTCGGTGCGGGCGCTGCAGCAGACCGCCCGCCGCCTGCACCTGGACGAACGCCACGACGAGCGGGTCACGCTGTTCCAGAGCTCGCTGACCTACCGCGACGAGCGGCTGCGCGGGTACGACGCCGCCGTGCTGACCGAGGTCGTCGAGCACGTCGACCCGCCTCGGCTGCCCGCCCTGGAACGCGTGGTGTTCGGGGAGGCGGCCCCCACCCACGTCCTCGTCACCACCCCGAACGCGGAGTACAACGTGCACTACCCCTCGCTGGGCGAGAACGGCTTCCGCCACCCCGACCACCGGTTCGAGTGGACCCGCGCGCAGTTCGCCGACTGGGCCGGGCGCGTCGGGCAGCGGTACGGCTACGCGGTCCGGTTCCTCGGGGTCGGCGAGACCGATCCCGTGACCGGGGCCCCGACCCAGCTCGCGGTCTTCTCCCGCACCGACGCCGAGGTGGCGGCATGAGCGAGGTCACCGTCCCCGAGCTGAGCCTCGTCGTCCTCGTCGGGACCAGCGGATCGGGCAAGTCGACGTTCGCGCGCGCGCACTTCGCCCCGACGGAGGTCCTGTCCAGCGACGTCTGCCGCGGCCTGGTCGCCGACGACGAGAACGACCAGTCCGCCACCGCCGACGCGTTCGACGTGCTCGGGTACATCGCCGGCAAGCGGCTGGCCGCCGGCCGGCTCACGGTCGTGGACGCGACCAACGTGCAGCCGTCTGCGCGCCGCTCCCTGGTGGAGCTGGCCCGGGCCCACGACGTCCTGCCGGTCGCGGTCGTCCTCGACGTGCCGCTGGACGTCTGCGCGGCCCGCAACGCCGAGCGCACCGACCGCACGTTCGGCGCGCACGTCCTGCGCCGCCAGCGCGCGGACCTGCAGCGCGGGCTGAAGAACCTGCAGCGCGAGGGGTTCCGCGTCGTCCACGTGCTGCGCGGGCTCGAGGAGGTGCAGGCCGCGAGGATCGTCCGGACGCGGCTGTTCACCGACCTGCGCTCCGAGACGGGGCCGTTCGACGTGATCGGCGACGTCCACGGCTGCCGGGAGGAACTCACCGACCTGCTCACCGGGCTCGGCTACCGGCTCGTGCACGACGAGCAGGGCCGGGCCGTGGACGCCGTGCCGCCGGCCGGGCGCACGGCCGTGTTCGTCGGCGACCTCGTCGACCGCGGCCCGGACACCCCCGGTGTCCTGCGCCTGGTCATGGGCATGCAGGCCGCCGGCCACGCCCTCGTCGTGCCGGGCAACCACGAGGACAAGCTGCTGCGCGCGTTGCGGGGCCGGCAGGTGCAGGTCAGCCACGGCCTCGCGGAGTCGCTGGAGCAGTTGGCCGCCGAACCGGAGGGGTTCCGCGCCGAGGTCGAACGGTTCCTCGACGGCCTCGTCTCGCACTACGTCCTGGACGGGGGCCGGCTCGTCGTCGCCCACGCCGGGCTGCTCGAGCGCTACCAGGGCCGCGCCTCGCGCCGGGTGCGGGCGTTCTGCCTGTACGGGCAGACGACGGGGGAGACCGACGAGTTCGGGCTGCCCGTGCGGTACCCGTGGGCGCAGGACTACCGCGGCGCGGCGACCGTCGTCTACGGGCACACGCCCGTCCCGGTCCCGGAGTGGGTCAACGGGACGATCTGCGTCGACACCGGGTGCGTCTTCGGCGGGCACCTCACGGCGCTGCGCTGGCCCGAGCGCGAGCTCGTCGCCGTCCCCGCCCGCGCGGTGCACCACGAACCGGCGCGTCCCTTCCCGCCCTCGGAGACTCCTTCGGAGACTGCGGGGAACCCCGCGCGGGCGGTCGTGCGCGACCCCGACGTCCTCGACGTCACCGACGTGCTCGGCAAGCGCGTCGTGGAGACCGCCGACCACGGCCGCGTCACCGTCCGGGAGGAGAACGCCGCCGCGGCCCTGGAGGTCGTCTCGCGCTTCGCCGTCGACCCCCGCTGGCTGCTGCACCTGCCGCCGACGACCGCGCCCGTCGCGACCTCGCGCCGGCAGGGTTTCCTGGAGCACCCCGACGAGGCGTTCGCCGCCTACGCCGCCGACGGGGTGGGCGAGGTGCTGTGCGAGGAGAAGCACATGGGGTCCCGGGCCCTGGCGCTCGTCTGCCGGGACGAGCGGACGGCCCGGGAGCGCTTCGGCGCCCCCGGGGACGCACTGGGGGCGGTGTGGACCCGCACCGGCCGCAGCTTCTTCGACCCGGCCACGACGGACGTGCTCGTGGCGGAGGTCCGCGCGGCCCTGGAACGCGCCGGGGTGTTCGACGAGCTCGGCGACTGGGTCCTGCTCGACGGGGAACTGCTGCCGTGGGACGCCAAGGCCCGGGAGCTGTTGCGCGGCCGCTTCGCCGCCGTGGGCGCGGCCGGGCGGGCGGCCCTGCCGGTGGCCGTCGACGTCCTTGAGCGCGCCGCCGGTCGCGGGCTCGACGTCGCGGACCTGCTGTCGCGCACCCGGTCCCGGGCCGGGAACGTCGAACGGTTCACCGAGGCCTACCGGCGCTACTGCTGGCCCACCGACGGCCTCGACGGGGTCCGGTTCGCCCCCTTCGCGGTGCCCGCCGCGAGCAGCGCGACGTTCGCCGACCGCCCGCACGACTGGCACCTGGCGCTCGCCGACCGCCTCGTCGCCGCCTCCGGCCGGTTCACCGCCACGCGCCGCCTGCGGGTGGACGTCACCGACCCGGCCTCCTGCGCGGCCGGGGTGGCGTGGTGGGAGGAACTCACCGCGGCCGGTGGGGAGGGGATGGTCGTCAAACCCCGGGCGAACCGGGTGCGGACCGCGAAGGGCCTGGTCCAGCCCGCGCTGAAGGTCCGCGGCCCGGAGTACCTGCGCCTGGTCTACGGCCCGGACTACGCGACCCCGCAGCACCTGGAGCGGTTGCGGCAGCGGAACCTGGGCCGCAAGCGGTCCCTGGCGCTGCGCGAGCACGCCCTCGGCCTGGAGGGCCTGGACCGCGCGGTGCGGGGCGAACCGCTGTGGCGGGTGCACGAGTGCGTCGTCGGGGTCCTGGCGCTGGAGTCCGAACCCGTCGACCCCCGGCTCTGAGCCGGGGTCCCGGGGTCCGCACGGACCCCGGGACCCCGCACCGGGAACCCGCTCAGCCCCGGGGCGCGGTGAGCAGGGGTTCGACGAGCCCGCGCAGCACGGCCGGGCCACCGAGGGTCAGCACCGACTCGGGGTGGAACTGGATGCCGGCGAAACCCCGTCCGCGGACGGCGACGACCTCCTCGCCCGGGCCCGTGGCGACCTCGACGCCCTCGCCCGCGAGCCGGGCGGCGGCCGCCCCGTCGAGCCGGGCGGTGAAGGAGTTGTAGAACCCGACGGTCACCGGGGTGCCGAACAGGTCCACCTCCAGCTGCGTGCCCTGGTGCGGGGCGTCCTTGCGGCGCAACGGCAGACCCAGCGTCCCGGACAGGAGCTGGTGGCCCAGGCAGACCCCCAGCAGGGGGTTTCCCCCGGAGCGCGCGGCGGCCGACAGGTCCCGGGCCAGGCCCTGCAACCGGGCGATGCGCGGGTCCGAGGCGTCCTCGGGGTCACCGGGGCCGGGGCCGAGCAGGACGAGCCCGTCGTGGGCGGCCAGCGCGCCGTCCAGGCCCGGGTCGTCGTAGCGCAGGACGCGCGAGCGCAACCCGGCCGCGGCCAGCAGGTGCACGAGCATCGCGGTGAACGTGTCCTCGGCGTCGACGACGAGGGCCTCACCCAGGACCGGCCCGGCGGGGGCGGCCTGCGGTTCCAGCCAGAACGTCGCCAGCCGGTCGCGCCGGGAGGCCAGCAGCGTCGCGATCCGCGGGTCCGAGGCCAGCGGGACCCGCCGCACCGGGGCGCCGTCGGTGCCCGTGCGCGGCGGCAGCGGCGGCAGCGCGCCCAGGGCCCGCAGGACCCCGGCGGCCTTGGCGTGCGTCTCGGCCACCTCGCCCTCGGGGGTCGAACCCCGCACGAGGGTCGCGCCGACCGAGACGCGGACGCTCGCGGACGGTCCCTGGGCGCGGACGTCGGCCGAGCGGATGAGGATGGGCGAGTCCAGGGTCTGCGCGCCCTCCCCGTCGTGGCCGAGCAGGGCCAGGGCCCCGGCGTAGTAGGCGCGGCCCGAGGGTTCGAAACGACGGATGACGCGGCACGCGCTCTGCACCGGGCTGCCCGTCACCGTGGCGGCGAACATGGTCTGCCGCAGCACCTCCCGCGCGTCCAGCGTCGACTGCCCACGCAGTTCGAACTCGGTGTGGGCGAGGTTGGCCATCTCGCGCAGGTACGGCCCGTGCACGACACCGCCCAGGTCCCCGACCGAGCACATCATCTTCAGCTCCTCGTCGACGACCATGAACAGCTCCTCCACCTCCTTGGGGTCGGTGAGGAACTCCACGAGGCCGTCGGGGTCCGGGCCGGCGGCGGGGTAGCGGTACGTGCCGGAGATCGGGTTCATGACGACCTCGCCGCGGGCCATCCGCACGTGCACCTCCGGGGAGGCGCCGACGAGGGTGCGCGAGGACCCCTCGGCGGCGTCGGGGTCGGAGGGGACGTGGACGACGAACGTCCAGTACGCGCCCTGCTCGGCGACGAGCAACCGGCGGAACAGGCTGAGCGCGGTCCGCGCGGAGAACCCGTCGATGACCCCGTCGACGTCGCGGCGGATGACGAAGTTCGCCCCGTTGCCCTCGGCGATCTCGGTGTCGATGATGCGGCGCACCACGTCGGCGTAGTCCTCGTCGGACAGGTCGGGCGCGACGTCGCGCAGGGCCACCTCGTCGTCGGGCAGGACGCGCAGCGCGTCCTCCAGGGCGAGGTCGGCGGCCGACTCGACGCGCAGCACCTGCAGCGGGGTGCCGTCGTCGTGGACCTCGAAACCTCGTTCGCGCAGCTGCCGGAACGGCACGAGCGCGAGGGCGTCGCGCCCGACGTGCTCGGCCGCCGGGCGCAGCGGGACGTCGGCGAGGGTCTCCACGACCTCGACCGGGCCGCGCAGCACCTCCACCGGGCCGGGCAGCCCGGTGCGCGGGTCCAGGCGGCGCAGCAGGGCGAACGGCCCGGCGCCGGGGGAGGTCAGCTCCGCGACGAGCGCGTCGGGTGTCTGGGCGGGTGTCATGGGTTCTCCTCGAGGGGCTGGGGGAGCCGTCCGTCGAGGGGCGTCCGCTGTCCGGCCTCTCGACGAGGGCGGCCACCGGGACGGGGGAGCGTCAGGCGACCGCCGACACCCACCACCACGCACCGCTGCGCAGGGCGCGGGCGGTTCCCCGGCGGGGAGCGGTGGTGGTCACGGGGCACACCCTAGCGGTACGGCTCCGGCGTGGACCGGTGCGGATTGGCGCGGACCCGGGGAGCCGGCGCGACGGGCCGCCCAGACCAGCACCTGGGGTGAGCGAGGAGCTACGGGCAGTTCCCCAACCGGCCATCGGGGTGAGCTCTTCCCGCAGACGGGTGAAGGGATCTCACGTTCCGTCGTCCACGCCGTCGGTCCCGTCCATCCTCATGGAGCCCTCAACCACTGACCGATGGAGACAACTTCCGTGCTGAACCGCAAGGCGCGCCGTGCCACGCGGGCCGGGCTGGCCGTCGCCGCCCTCGCCACCACCTTGATCGTCACCCCGATGCAGGCCGCCTCCGCAGCGCCGGCCCAGTCGTCGCGGCCGTGGATGAACACCCGCCTGAGCGCGGACGAGCGCGCCGCGCTCGTCCTGGCGCGGATGACGCTGGACCAGAAGACGAACCTGCTGATCCAGACCGGCGGGCCCGGTGTGCCCGAGCTCGGCATCCCCGCCATCCGCGGGCGGGACGCCTCCAACGGCCTGACCACCGCCGGGGTGCCGACCACGGCGCTGCCCGACGGGATGGCGCTGGCGTCCTCCTTCGACGACGAGCTGGCGCGCCGGTACGGTGCGGTCGCCGGCGCCGAGACGCGCGCCACCGGCTACAACTCCGCCGCGGCTCCCACCATCGACCTGGCCCGCTCCCCGTGGAACGGGCGGCAGTGGGAGGGGACCGGGGAGGACCCGCTGCTCAGCGGCCGCCTGGGCAGCGCGCAGGTGCAGGGCATCCAGTCCCAGCAGGTGCAGGCCGAGGTCAAGCACTACACCGTCTACAACCAGGAGACCCGTCGCGGTCACGTGGACTCCCAGGTGGACGAGCGGACCCTGCAGGAGGTCTACACCCGCCCCTGGGAGAAGGTCGTCACCGAGTCCGACCCCGCGTCGGTGATGTGCTCGTTCAACAAGGTCGAGACCGAGCACGCCTGCGGCAACGCCACGCTGCTCAACGACGTCCTCAAGGGCCAGTTGGGCTTCAAGGGCTACGTCTCCTCCGACTTCAACGCCGCGCACTCCTTCGACGACTACGCCGCGGGGCTGGACACCTCCGGGGAGGACCTCGTCTTCTCCGGCGACAACCTCGAACGAGCCGTCCTGGCCGGGCGCGTCAGCGTCCAGCGCGTCGACGAGTCCGCCCGGCGGGTCCTGCGGGCCATGTTCGCCACCGGTGTCATCGACAACCCCCCGGCCGGTTCCCTCACCACCCCGCAGCCGGCGTCGAAGCCCGTCCCCGCGGCGATGCTCTCCCAGAACGACCAGGTCGCCACCACCAGCGGCAACGAGGGCATCGTCCTGCTGAAGAACGACCGCGCCCAGCTGCCGCTGAGCACCTCCTCGGCCCGGTCCATCGCGGTGATCGGCTCCGACGCCGACCACTACATCACCGGCGGCGGCAGCGCCGCGGTGCGCGACCCCGCGCGGCTGACCACCATCCTCGACGGCATCACCGCCCGCGCCGGCTCCGGCGCCACGGTGCAGTACGCCCCGGGCACCGACCCGGTCTCCACCGCCGACACCCTGCCCGGCCCGGCCCCGGTGCCCTCCAGCGTCCTGAGCGACGTCACCGCCCAGTACCGCCTGGGCGCGGGGAACTTCTCCTCCCCGGCGTTCATCTCCCGTCCCGAGGCGCAGATCAACCTGCGCACCGGTCTGGCCAACGACGTCATCAACACCTCCCAGGTCCCCGGCCTCGGCTTCCCGCTGGTCACCTCCCCCATGACCGGGCGCTGGACGGCCACCCTGACCGCGCCGGCCACGGGCACCTACGGGCTGTCGGTCTCGCACCTGGGCAGCGCGAAGCTGTACCTGGATGACCGGCTGGTCGTCGACGACGCCGGTGCCACCTACGGCACCCAGACCCAGGACGTCACCCTCACCGCCGGGCAGGAGGTCCAGGTCCGCATCGACTACAGCACCGACGCCCCCCACCAGTTCGACGGTTCCCTCAACGACCAGCCCGGCGCCATGCTGCGCTTCGGCTGGACCCCGCCGGCCGGGACCCTCTCCCCGGCCATCCAGCAGGCGGTCGACCTGGCGAAGAAGTCCGACGTGGCCGTGGTCGTCGCCCGCGACTACACCGGTGAGGCCGCCGACCGCGGCACCCTGACCCTGCCGCAGGACCAGGACGCCCTCATCAGCGCGGTGGCCGCGGCCAACCCGCGCACCGTGGTCGTCCTCGCCACCTCCGGCGCGGTCACCATGCCGTGGCTGAACTCCGTCCCGGCCGTCGTCGAGGCCTGGTACGGCGGGCAGCAGCAGGGGAAGACCGTGGCCTCGGTCCTCTTCGGTGACGTGAACCCCTCCGGCAAGCTGCCGGTCACGTTCCCGGCCGACGAGCAGCAGCCCGTCGCGATCGGCGTGCGCAACACGTTCAGCGACGTCGCCACCGTGAACCCGACCACCCGGTACGACGACGGCATCGACGTCGGCTACCGCGGGTACGCCGAGAAGGGCCTCACCCCCCTGTTCCCGTTCGGGCACGGGCTGTCCTACACCACCTTCGGCTACGACAAGCTGCAGACCAAGCAGCTGAACACCCGGTCGGCCAAGGACACCGCGCAGGTCAAGTTCCAGCTGACCAACACCGGCCGGCGTGCCGGCACGGAGGTCGTCCAGGTCTACGTCGGCACGCTGCCCACCGCCGTGGACACCCCGGCCAGGGCGTTGGCCGGTTACGCCCGCGTCACGCTCGAGCCGGGCCGGAAGTCGATGGTGAGCGTCGACCTCGACCTGCGCTCCCTGCAGTACTGGGACACCACCAGCCACTCCTGGGTCACCCCCACCGGCCGGGTCCCGGTCTACGTCGGGACCTCCGCGACCAGCGCCCAGCTGAGCGGCACCCTGACCGTCCGGTGAGCTGAGTCCCCCCGGACGGGGCGGGGTGGGGGCGGTGCTCAGCCGCCGTCCCCACCCCGCCCCGTCCCCGTCCCGTGTGAAGATGAGGAGTGCAGGAGAACGTGCGGCGCCGTCTGAACGTCCTGGTCGCGATCGTCCTGGTCGTGGTCCCGGTCACCGTCCTCGGACCGCGGTCCGCACCGGCCCCCGGCACCGTCCCGGCGTCGTCCGCCGGATCCCCCGGATCCGCCGAACCGCCTGCGGTGCAACCGGTCACGACGCCGAAGAAGGGTGTGGCGGCCACCGGGGACGCCGCCGTCCCCGACCGCCTCGCCGCGCTCGGGGTCAGCTGGTACTACGACTGGTCCGACGGTGGCGGCGGGCCGGACGGGGCGCAGTACGTCCCCATGGTGTGGGGTTCGGCCGAGGCCGCCGACCCCGCACGCATCGCCGCCCTGACCACCGGCGCGCAGCAGGGGCGCTACGACTCCCTGCTCGGCTTCAACGAGCCCGACAAGACCGACCAGTCCAACGTCACCCCCGAGCAGGCGCTGCAGCTGTGGCCGGCGCTGGAGTCCACCGGTCTGCGCCTGGGCAGCCCCGCCCCCGCCGACTACCGGGACGGCTGGCTGGACACCTTCATGCGCGGTGCCGCCGACCGGGGTCTGCGGGTGGACTTCATCGCGCTGCACTACTACCCCGACTTCACCGACCCGCACGCCGTCGACGGGCTGGTCACCATGGTCGAGGACGTCTGGCGCACGTGGCACCGCCCGGTCTGGATCACCGAGATCGGCGCGATCGACGTCTCGGCGTGGGGGCTGGGCCCGCTGCACACCGCGCCCAGCGACGCGCTGGCCGACTCCTTCATGCAGCGCGCCGCGCAGGCGCTGGAGAGCTCGGCCGCCGTGGAGCGCTACGCCTGGTTCGTCGCCGACTCCCAGGACCCGAGCTGCCGGTGGACCACCCTGTACGGCGCCGACGGCAACCTCAGCGTCCACGGGGCCACCTACGCCCGCCTCGCCCCCGCCGGTGGTGAGGGCGCAGGCCGCGGGCCGGCCAGGTCCAGGAGGGTGCTGAACCCCCTGGTGGGCACGTTCCGCATCGTCGACGGGGACACCCACCTCGCGCTGCACGCCGCCGCCGAGCCCTACGACGGGACCGGGGCGGCGACCCGCGTGGTGACCTCCCCGGAGTCGTGGGGAGGCGCGGAGCAGCAGTGGTCCTTCTTCCCCGCCGGGGACGGCCACTACTGGATCACCAGCCTGGGCCGGGGTGACGCCGTGCTCCAGGCCACCGCCTCGACGCGCCCGGACGCGCCGCAGGTGCACGACGTGGTCCTGACCCCCCGCTCCTGGGACACCGACGAGCAGCGGTGGTCGATCACCCCGACGGGCGGGGGCGGTCACCTCATCACGAACGTGGCCCACGGCGTGGTGCTGAGCGTGGGCACCGACCGCTACGGGGCCTCCGGCGCCTCCACCGCCGTGGCCGTGCCCGGCGCCGGGGGTGAGCAGCCCCGGGGGTGGCACCTGGAGCCCGTCTGACCCCCGGTGCGGGGACGCGACGGTGCACCGCGGTGGCCCCGGCCCGGTGCGCGCCGGCCCGCGGCGGTCACTACGGTGCCGGGTGTGAGCCAGAGCGCAGACCAGCCCGGACGACAGCCCGACGCGACCGACCGCCCGACGATCTTCGTGGTCTACGGGGCCACCGGTGACCTGTCCCGCCGGCTGGTCTCGCCCGCGTTCTTCGAACTGGCCCGCCTCGGCCGGCTGCCGCGGCGGTGGCGCCTGATCGGCAGCGGCCGCGGGGAGAAGTCGCACGAGGAGTTCCGCGGGTTCCTGCACGAGGCGCTGGAGGAGTTCGGCCCCCAGCCCTCCGACGGCCCGTGGGAGGAGTTCGCGCAGAACCTGCTCTTCGCCGGCGGCGGGTTCACCGCCGAGGACCCGGGGGAGCTGCTCGACGTCGTCGGCCGGGCCCGGGCCGACCTGGACGACGGGACGGGGGACGACGCGCAGGTCGTGCACTACCTGGCGATCCCGCCGGGGGCGTTCCTGGAGACGACGAAGGCGATCCAGGCCCACGGCCTCGTCGAGGGGTCCCGCGTCGTCTACGAGAAGCCGTACGGCACGTCGCTGGAGACGTTCGAGGAACTCGACGCGCAGGTGCAGCGCGTCTTCGACGAGGAACAGGTGTTCCGGATCGACCACTTCCTCGCGTTCGAGGCGCAGCAGGACGTCATCCACGCCCGGTTCGCGAACCCGTGGCTGGCCTCGATCTGGAACGCCGAGCACGTCGCGCAGGTCCAGGTCGACATCGCCGAGACCCTCGACGTGGCCCAGCGCGCGAGCTTCTACGACGCCACCGGCGCGTTCCTCGACATGATCGTCACCCACCTGTTCCAGATGGCCGCGACCGTCGCGATGGAACCGCCCGCCGACCTCGGCCCGGGGGCGTTGCAGGCCGCCAGGGACGCTGCGCTGCAGGACTTCCGCGAACTCGACCCGTCCGAGGTCGTCCTGGGGCAGTTCGAGGGGTACACGGACATCGAGGGGGTCCCGGAGGACTCCACGACGGACACCCTGGCCGCCGCGCGGGTCTGGGTGGACAACGACCGCTGGCGCGGGGTGCCGTTCCTGCTGCGCTCGGGCAAGAAGATGGCCGCCGACGCCCAGCGCGTCACCCTCGTCCTGCGCGAACCCGCCGACGGTCCCTACGCGGGTCAGGACGTGGAACCCTCGACGATCAGCTTCTCGCTGCTGGAGGGCGGGGCGTTCGACGTGGCCGTGACGGTCCGCCGCCCCGGCGTGGCCGGGGGGCTGGCGCAGGGCACCGCGACCCTGCCGCTGGACTCCTTCGAGGGCAGCGGCCCGGCGCTGCCGTACGTCCACCTCATCGAGCACGTCCTCACCGGCGACCGGTCGCTGTTCACCGGCGTGGAGGGGCTGCGGGCCGCGTGGACGTGCATCGAGCGGTTCTCGCAGGACCGCCCGGCGGTGCAGCCCTACGCCCCCGGCACGTGGGGGCCGGAGGCGGTCGACGAGCTCGCCGCGCCGGGGCAGTGGTTCCTGCGCTGAGCCCGGTGGGGGATGTGCGGGTGCGGCCCGCGGTGGACGCCGACGCGGGAGAACTGCTCACCCTCCAGCGGGCCGCGTTCGTCACCGAGGCCCAGCGCTACGGCGACCCGTTCCTGCCGCCGCTGCGCGAGGACCTGGACCACGTGCGGGCGGTGCTGGCCGACGGCGCCGTGCTCGTCCTCGTCGCGGTCACCCCGGCCGGGCGGCTGGTGGGCGGGGTCCGCGTCCGGCTCGACGGCGAGGTCGGGCACGTGGGCCGGCTCGCCGTCGCGCCGGACCGGCAGCGCGAGGGGATCGGCGCGGCTCTGCTGGCCGCCGCCGAGGACGCCGTCCCGGCCACCGTGCACCGGCTGGCCCTGTTCACCGGGGCGCGCTCGACGGCGACGGTCGCCCGCTACGAACGTGCCGGGTACGTCCGCGACGCGGCGCAGGGTTCCACCGACGAGTGCGGGATCCCCGTCGTGCACCTGAGCAAGGAGCTCAGGCCGCCAGCGTGAGGGTGGCCCGGCGGGCCAGCACGAACGGGCGCACCAGGAGCTGACCGGGCACCCCGAAGCGGCCGGCGTGCAGCGCCCGGGCCACCACCAGCGGCGGGCAGCGGCGCGAGAGCACGAACCCGGCCAGGGCGAAGGAGACCACCGAGCAGACGACGACCGAGCCCTGACCGGTGGCCAGGCCGTAGGCCGTCCACAGCGTCGCCGACACCTGGGTCAGGGCGAACGTGGAGGGGGCCAGCCCGTGCAGCGGGGCGCGCCGCAGCACGGTGAGGACCTGGGGGAGCATCCGCACCAGCGAGACCGCGGTGGCCAGGACTCCGACGACGAGGACGCCGCCCAGGGCGAACGTCACGGCCACGACCGGGACCCACGCCGCGACGGCGAGGACGGCGTGCCGCAGCGGGACGCCCAGCCGGCGACCGGCGAGGACCACGGTCACCACCGTGCACCCCAGGCCGGGGACGTTGGCGAGGATCTGGGCCGGGTCGAGCAGGGCCAGGCCGTAGCTCAGCCAGGTGCCCGAGGCGAGGACCGCCAGCACCGCCGAGGGGTGGGACAACCCGGTCGCGTCGGGGCTGCGCAGCAGGCGCAGGACCTGGGGGACACCGGTGAGGACGCCGAGACCGGCGGCGAGCAGCCCGAGCATCGGGACGAGGGTGGTGAGAGGCACGTGCCTCTGTCTCGACCGGTACCCGGTCCCGGCTTGAGGGGAGCCCCGGGCGGTGGGGTGAGAGCTGGCTCACACCCCACCGGCGCGGTGGTCGGGGCCGGTGGTCAGGACCGGTCGGCGAACCGCCGGTGACCCTGCGCCGGGACCTGGGCCACGTCCGCCCCGGCGGGACCCGCCGCGGTGCCCTCGGTGGCCTGCGGCGGGGACACGAGGCGCACGCGCGGCAGCGCGTCGGGGTGCTCGCGCTGCAGGAACCCGACGAGTTCCTCCCGGACGGCGCAGCGCAGGTCGAACAGCTGCCCGCCGGAGTCGGCGCTGACGAGCACCCGCACCGTCACGGCCCGCTCGGACGTCTCGGTCACGGCCACGGAGAACGTCTGGCCGTTGAACAGCTCGTGCGCGCGTACGAAACGTTCGGCGCGGAAACGGAACTCCTCGACCGGGACGGTCCAGTCGAGCTGCAGCTCGACGGCGCCGATGATGTCGGCGGAGTTGCGCGTCCAGTTCGCGAACGGCGTCGTCGTGAAGTACGTCGAGGGCAGGATGAGCCGGCGCTGGTCCCACAGCCGCACGACGACGTAGGTCAGCGTGATGTCCTCGATGTTCCCCCACTCGTCCTCGACGACGACGACGTCGTCGACGCGGACGGCGTCGGTGAAGGCGATCTGCAGGCCCGCGAACACGTTGGCCAGCGACGTCTGGGCGGCCAGACCGGCCACGACCGACAGCAGCCCGGCCGAGGCCAGGATGCTGGCCCCCATGCCCCGCGCCCCGGGGATCGTCAGCAGCATCGCCGCCGCGGTCACCACGACGATGAGGGCCACGACGACCCGCTTGACGAGGTACACCTGCGTGCGCCGCTGCCGCTGGCGCCGGTTGTCGGCGACGTCGACCCGGTAGCGCAGCAGCAGCACGTCCTGGACGACGTTGGCGGCCACGATGGCCAGCCCGGCCCCGAAGGCGACGGCGAGCAGGCCCAGGACCGTCAGCGTCGGCTGCCGCCAGTCCGCGGGCTCGGTGTAGATCCGCAGCGAGGACATCGCCGCGAGCGTGCCGAGGATCCCGGCCAGCGGGCGTCGGCCCCGCTGGGCCAGGCTGGCGAGGATCTCGTGCTTGCGGCCCAGCCGCCGCACGCCGAGGGCGACGAGCTCGCCCACGGTCGCGGCCAGGGCGGCGGCCACGAGGGCCACGCCGAGCGTGAGCCAGACGGAGGTGCTGATCGAGAACGAGATCGCGGACGGGAGCGAGAACGGGATGACGAGCTCCTGCGGGTCGGTCGAGGGTGGACATCGACGTCCTGCGGACCCGCACCACCGTAGGCGAGGGTCAGCCGGGCAGCCAGCTCACCCGTCCCACGAGGGCCGCGTACCCCACGAACGCCACGACGTCGATGGCCGTGTGCGCGACGACGAGCGGCATCGTGCGGCCCCACCGCTGGTACACCCACCCGAAGACCAGACCCATGGCGACGTTGCCGACGAACCCGCCGACGCCCTGGTACAGGTGGTAGGACCCGCGCAGCAGGGCGCTGACCAGCAGCGCGGGGAACCAGCGCACGCCCAGCTGGGACAGCCGGTGCAGCAGGTACCCGGCGACGAGCACCTCCTCCAGGATTCCGTTCTCGGCCGCCGCGAGCACCGAGACCGGCACCGCCCACCACGTGTCCGGCAGCGTCGAGGCCGCCACGTTCGTGTTCAGCCCCGCCGAGCGCGCCCCCAGGTACAGCACCAGGCCGCAGCCGCCGATGACGGCGGCCAGGCCCAGGCCGGCAAGCACGTTGCGCCCGAGCCGGCGGCTGTCGAAGCCCAGCGTGCGCAGCGAGCGCCCGTCACGGGCCAGCAGGTAGGCGACGAGGAGGACCGGGGCCAGGCCCGAGGCGATCGAGACCAGTTGCAGCGCGAGGTCCAGCCAGGGCCGGTCCGGGGCGTAGCTGCCCAGGACCGTGGAGGTCTGCGCGTTGATCGCGACCGGCGCGGTGAGGATGCCGACGAACCGCACGAGCGCCCGCACCCCGCTCATCCCGAGGGAGACCGCGAAGACGGCGACGACCTCCCAGACCAGCAACCGCCGCGCGCGCGGGTCGGTGACGACCGCCGCGCGCGGCCACGCCGCCGGGGCGATCGTCACGGCCCGCTTCACGACGACCCCAGGTGCTCCAGGACCGCGGCGTGCAGCAGCCCGTTGGTGACGACGGCGTTCCCGCCGTGCGGGCCGTCGACCCCGGCGCGGGAGGTGAAGCGGCCCCCCGCCTCGGTGACGATCGGCACGAGCGCGGCCATGTCGTGCAGCGCCAGCTCCGGTTCGGCGGCGACGTCCACCGCGCCCTCGGCCAGCAGCATGTAGGACCAGAAGTCGCCGTAGCCGCGGGTGCGCCAGACGGCGCGGGTCAGGCCCAGGAAGCGGTCCAGCGCGCCCTCGTCCTCCCACCCCGACAGCGAGGAGTAGGCCAGGGAGGCGTCGGCCAGGGAGGACACCGAGCTCACCGACAGGCGCGTGGCCGAGGACAGGCTGCGTCCCGTCCAGGCCCCCGAACCCGTCGCCGCCCACCAGCGCCGCCCCAGGGCCGGGGCCGAGACGACGCCCACGACGGGGACGCCGTCGTCGAGCAGCGCGATGAGCGTAGCCCACACCGGCACCCCGCGGACGAAGTTCTTCGTGCCGTCGATGGGGTCCACGACCCACTGCCGGGCCCCGTGGCCCACCAGGCCGAACTCCTCGCCCAGCACCGCGTCGCGCGGGCGGGTGCGCTTGAGCTGGGAGCGGATCAGCTCCTCAGCGGTGCGGTCGGCATCGCTGACGGGGGTCAGGTCCGGCTTCGTCTCCACCTGCAGGTCCAGGGCCTTGAACCGGTCGGTCGTCACCCCGTCCACCTGGTCGGCGATGACGTGCGCCAGGCGCAGGTCGTCGTCGTAGCGTGGGGCGGCGGGGGAGGCGGGGGGCAGCGGCACGCCGCGAACCTACCGCCCGGCGCGCCGGGACCACGGACCCGTGCGCGTGCACCCGTTCAGGTGATGCCCAGGACGGTCGAGGATCCTGGGAGCGGGGTGGGTCCACCCCGGTGGACACATCCCGTCGAGACCAGGAGGACGGCGCATGGCCGGCACGACGAACCGGGTCGAGGAGCTGCCCGAGGACGGCTTCGAGGACGGTCCCGGGGAGGGCCGGGAGGGCCGGGAGGACCGTGGTGGGACCGGTCACGCCCCCGGTCACCTGTCGGCGCTGCCCGTCTCCCCGCGCGGCCGGGGGCTGCTGCTGCTGCTCGGCGGGGTCCTCGGCTTCGTCGCGGCCTTCACCCTCACCGTCGAGCGCATCATGCTCGCCGAGGACCCGAGCTACGTGCCGAGCTGCAGCCTGAACCCGGTCATCTCCTGCGGCAGCGTCATGGTGACGCCCCAGGCGGCCCTGTTCGGCTTCCCCAACCCCCTCATCGGCATCGCCGCCTTCGCGGTCTCCACGTTCCTCGGCGTCCTGGTGCTCTCCCGGGTGGCCCTGCCGCGCTGGGTCGAGCGCGCCTACCTGGGCGGCATCACGCTCGGGGCGGTCTTCATCGGCTGGCTCATCAGCCAGAGCCTGTACTCCATCCACGCCCTGTGCCCGTACTGCATGGTCGTGTGGGCCGTGGTCATCCCCACGTTCTGGGTCCACCTGGCCGACGCCCTGGACCGCGGGCTGCTGCCCGTCCCGGGGGGGGCGCGCGCCGCGGCCCGCGCGGTGGTCGACTACCGGGTCCTGCTCATCGTCCTGAGCTACGCCGCGGTGCTGGCCATGGTGGCCGTGAAGTTCTGGAGCTACTGGAGCACGCTGCTCTGAGCCGCCCGGGGGCGTCCACCTGGACGACGCCCGCGCGGTGACCGGGCAGGACGGGCACCGTGATCCTGGAACACGCCGTCCTGGACGTCCGGCCCGGCCAGGCCGGCGCCTTCGAGGCCGCCTTCGCGCAGGCGAAGACGATCACCTCCGCGACGCCCGGCTTCCAGCGACTCACGGTGTCGCGTTGCCTGGAGCGTCCCGACGCCTACCTCCTGCTGGTGCAGTGGGACACCCTCGAAGATCACACCGAGGGCTTCCGGGGATCGGTGCAGTACCAGGAGTGGAAGCGGCTGCTGCACCACTTCTACGACCCGTTCCCGACCGTGGAGCACTACCGCGAGGTCGCCACCGCCTGAGTCGGCTCCGCTCGACGCCGGTCAGCGGGATGGTCGGACGACCGTCGTCACCACCCCCGCAGTCTGCGAGCATCCGAGGATGAGCACCGAGCGGGCCCAGCAGGCCTCCACCGCCGAGCAGGAGCGCGTCGGCTTCAAGACCTGCGTCGGCGTCGTGATCATGTTCCTCACGGTCGTGCTGTTCGTGACGGCGAGCACCACGCGTGACGTGGTGACGGGCTGCATCCTCTTCCTGGTCGGGGCGCAGTTGGTGCTGCCCGGGGGGAAGCAGGGTCGTGCGCTGCGGGTGGCGAGCGCGGTGCTCGCCGTGGCGGCGGTGGCCCTGGTGGTCGTGGACATCGCTGTGCTGTGACCCCGTGGTGGGCCGGATGCGGTGAGGAACGACGTCACACGAAGGCGGGGGCACCGTGGGATGACCGAGTGTTCTCCACGGGTGGAGTTGAGAACGCACCGCGCGCTGTTGTGTTGCGTTCCAACACCCTCTACGCCCCAGCAGGTGTCAGAACGTCACACATCGCCCGACCGTGGACGGCGCGGCCATCGGTAAGACCGCGACGTCCTCGCCGGTCCCACAGCTGTTCCGACGTGGGATCGGTCGTGGGACCGGCCTCGCGCCCGTCGGCGGGAGCGTGATGTCGGGAGCGGTGGTGCCGCCGCGGCCGTGCGTTCCCCGCACCGGCGCGCCACCGCGGGCACCGGTCCGCTAGGAGGGTTCCCGCGGGGAGTCGCCACCCTCCCCGGCCTCCGGGGTCCCGGTGCGCACGTCGACCGACGGCAGGCCCACGACCGTGCAGGTGGTCGAGGCGATGGCGATGCCCGCCTCGTCCAACCCGGTCAGCACCTGGCGGGAGATGGCGTCCTTGACCCCTCGAACCCCCCGGTGGTGGACCAGGAACCGCAGGGACAGCTCCAACCAGTTGTCGGTGATGCGCCAGTAGACCGCCGGGGCCAGGTCGGCGTCGGCCATGGCGTAGCGGGTCCTCATGCGCGCCAGGGCCCGCTCGGCGTCGGGGTCGTCGACCACGGCGTGCGCCCGCGCGGCGTCCAGGAGCACCGCTTCGGCGCGGGTGCGGTCGGCGGTGTAGGGGACCGGCACCGCGATCTCCTCCCACAGGTAGGGGAAGTCGCGGGTGTAGTTGTAGACCGGCTCCTCGAAGATCACCCCGTTCGTGACGGTGACGATCCGGCCGGTGTACTGCCGCGAGTGCACCCAGACCGCCGGGTCGGCCCCGTCCACGGCGGGAGGCTGGCCCATCTCCATGATCGTGGTCTTGAGGAACCCCAGGCGGACGACGTCGCCGCGCACCCCGCCCAGGACGATCCGGTCCCCGACGCCGAAGGTGTCCCCGCGCAGGATCACCGCGTACGCGGCCAGGGACAGGACCACCTGCTGCAGGGCGAAGGCCAGACCCGCGCTGAGGAGGCCGACCCCGGTGGACACGTCGGTCTCCGGGGTGATCCAGATCGAGACCAGGCCCAGGACCAGGACGAGCGCGGTGACGACCTGCAGGCCCTGACGGGCCCAGAACCGGCGGGGGTCGGCGACCTGCCCTCCCAGCACGCGCCGCAGCACGGACCGCGCGGCGGCGTGCAGGGCCACGACCACGGCGAGCAGGGCCAGGGTGAACAGCACCTTGACCCCCGTGGTGGTGCTGACCCCGACCAGCGTGACCCCCAGGACCTGCACGGCACCGGAGGGGTCCACGCCCGTCCCGGTGACCCCGGTGCCGACCGTCGAGGCCAGGGCCCCGCCCCTCACGTCGCCACCCCGTCCGCGCCCGGTACGACTCCCGTCACCGACGTCACCCCGCCTCCACCGCTCCGCCCGGGTCCACCGCCGTTCCCGGGACCGGCAGGGACCTCGGTGCACAGTGGCACCGTCCGCTGAGCCCCGCCCGTCGAGACCCCGTTCATCGAGGCACCGTTCGGCGGGCCGCCCGGGAACCGCGGCGGGGGAGCGGTGGGCGGGGTGCGCCACCGCCGCCACGGCACCTCGCGGCACCTCGCGGCACCGCGCGGTGGTCAGGGTGCGACGACCACCACGTCGCGCCCGGACGCCTTGGCCCGGTAGAGCGCGGTGTCGGCCCGGGCGAGCACCTCGGACAGCTGCTCGCCCTCGCGCAGCACGGCGACGCCCACGCTGACGGTGACCTGCAACCGCTCGCCGTGGACCTCCACGGGGGTGCGGCGCACCCCCAGGCGCAGCCGTTCGGCCACCTCGCGGGCGTCCAGCTCGCCGCGCCCCTCCTGCGCCGGGGCGCTGACGACGAGCGCGAACTCCTCCCCGCCGTAGCGGCCCAGGACGTCGCTGTCGCGCGTCTCGTGCTGCAGCCGGCGGGCCACGGTGGTGAGGACCTCGTCGCCGGCGGCGTGGCCGTAGGTGTCGTTGACCGACTTGAAGTGGTCCACGTCGACCATGACCACCGCGACCGGCCGGCCCGGCGCGGCGTGGCGCACCCGCTGCTCACCCAGCCGCAGCAGGTGGCCGCGGGTGGCCACCCCGGTGAGGGAGTCGGTGCGGGCCAGGTGCTCGACCTGGGCGAACAGCCGCGCGTTCTCCAGGGCGATGGCCGCCGGGGCCGCGAGCGCCTCGGCGACGTGCGAACGGGCGGCCGGGCCGTCGGGTCCGCCGGTCAGGACGAGGGCCTCGGCGACCAGCCCGGTCCGGTCCCGCAACGGCACGACCAGCCACGACACCGGCTCCGGCACCTGCTCCGGCACCTGCTCCGACACCGGTTCCTCGGCCAGGTCCAGCAGCCCGGCCAGCCGGGTCGGCAGCGTCCCGGTCCCGGACTCCCCGCCGGTCCCGTCCCCGGTGACGGCGTGCCCGCTCTCCAGCAGCCGGGCGCAGTCCGCCTCGCCCTGCCAGTCCCGGTTCCAGGGGACCTCGCGGACCGCGGGGCCCGCGGCGGTGGTGACCAGCGCGGGCGGGTCGGGGTCGGGGGCCGAGCGCACCCCCACCGGGACCAGCGCGGCCCGCCGGCCGCCGAGCTCGGCCAGCGCCGCGCGCACGAGCCGGTGCCGCACCGTGGGCAGGTCCAGGCTGCCGGAGACCTCCTCGGTGACCCGGCGCACGGCCTCGGCGAGGTCGCGCTCGCGCTGCGCGCCGTGGACCTCGATCTCCAGGCGGGCCGCGCGCGCGGTCTCCAGCGACGCCGCGACCTGGCCGGCGATGAGCTGCAGCAGCTCGACGTCGCCGCGCCCGAACGCGCCCTGGGCCACGGTGCTGACCGCCGACAGGACCCCCGTGCGGCGGCCCCGGACCAGCAGGGGGACCGCCACGACGCTGCGCGCCACCTCGTCGCCGCCGTGCGCGCCGCGGGCCGCGCCGGTGGTGGGGCCGGTGGTGGGGCCGGCGGGGGCGGTGGCGTTCTCCAGCGCCCCCCGCACCACGGGGCGGCCGGTGCGGGCCGCGCGGGCCGACGCCGGGTCCACCGCGACCTGCGGGGGCAGGTCGGTGCCGGCGCGGGTGCGGCCGGCGACCACGACCAGCTCGTCGTCGGGGTCCAGCACCGCCAGCACGGCCCGGTCGGCCCCCAGCACCTCGCACGCCTGGTCCAGGGCCAGGCGCACCACGTCCTGCGGGTCCAGCACCTGCGCCGCGTGACCCACGTCGCGCATGGCCGACAGCAACCGGCGCCGTCGCCCCGGGGCGGGGGTCCACGCGCCGCGACCGGCGGCACCGGGGCCGGAGGGCTGCGTGGGGGAGCGGTCGGCGCGGTCGCGCTGGACGAGGGCCACCCACCCGTGCTTCTCGGCCAGGGCGGTCGCCATCCAGCGCAACCGCTCGGCGTCGGGGTGGGCCCCGGTCTCCTCCAGCACCTCGGCCCGCAGCAGCAGGGTGCGGTGGTCGACCAGCGGGGCGTCCAGGCGGGCGGCCCGCACCTCCGCGCGCCGCAGCAGCCGCCGCGCTCGCACCGGCGCCCCCAGGCGGTGCAGGGCCTCGGCCCGCACGACGTCGAGGTGCGCGGCCTGCACCGCGCTCGTCCCGCGACCGGTGCGCCGCAGCAGCCCGCCGCGGCCCGTCGTGCGTGTCAGCGCCCGCAGCGCCACGCGCAGCTCCCGCTCCCGTTCCCGCACCCGGGTGCCGTCCCCGGCGTCGGTGGCGGCCCGCAGCTGCGCCAGCCGCCCCCGCACGACGAGCAGCAGCGCCCAGCGCACCTCACCGATCCCGCGCAGGGGGGTGCGCCGCGCCGCGCGCAGGACCTCGCGGGCCACGGCGTCGAAGCGGTCGGTGAGGTCGACCTGCTGGACGAGCCAGTCGGTCCGGGCCAGCAGCAGGTACCAGGAGTGCAGCGGAGCCACCTCGCCCGCGTCGCCCGCGTCGCCCGCACCGTCCGCGTCGTCCGCGTCACCCGTCTCGTCCGCGTCCCCCGCCCGCGGACCGGCCGCGGGGGCGCTGCGGCCCACCGCGTCCAGCACGTCGCCGGCCTCGCCGGGGCGGCCCTTGGCGCCCAGCACGGCCGCGCGCAGCAGTTCCAGCTCGACCGGCACGTCCGCGTCCTCGCGCACCCGCCGCACGGTCCGCTCGTGCCAGGCGCTCGCCGCCCCGAGGTGCCCGGCGGCCAGCCGTTCCGCCGCGACGGCCAGGGTCCCGGCGACGTGGGCGGGCAGGTCCAGCCACTGCCCGTCCTCCTCCAGGACGTCGGCCACCGCCCGCCACGTCCCGTGCCGGCGCAACCGCCGCAGCCCGTGGGCCAGCCGCAGGGAGGCCAGGACCACCGGGTCGGTCTCGACGCGCCCGGGGGGTGCGGCCGGGGTCAGGGGCCGGCCCAGGAGGTTGTGGGTGCCCGGCAGCCGCACCGGCAGCAACGTCGAACGCCCGGTCCCGGCCTGCAGCAGCGCCGCCCGCAGCGTCCAGCGGGCGTCGCGGGCCAGGTCGGCGCGACGGGCCCGCAGCGCGCGGGCCCAGGACGCGACGGCCGTCGCGACGGCCGTGCCCGCCCGTCCGTGCTGCAGGTCCGCGGCGGCGGCCTCGCGCAGCAGCACCGCGTGGGCCCCCTGGAGCGTGGCCCGCTCCACCTCGCGGGCCGAGTCCAGCCGGTGCCGGCTGTCGTGCCGGGCGGCGCGGCGCGCGGCGGTGGCCAGCAGGACCGCCAGCGACGTCACGGCGAACACCAGCCAGCCCCCGGGCCGCGACGGGCGCGGGGCCCCCAGCGCGGCCAGGCCCCCGGCGGCGGCCCGGGCCGCCCGCCCGGGGCCGGTGGCGGCCCGTTCGTGCCGGTGGACGGTGGCGAGCTCGCCGAGGACGACGGCCCGGTCCACGGCGCCGGCCGTGGCGTCGTGCAGCTCCTGCAGGTGCGCGCGGGCCTCGGCGTGGCGGCCCTGGCGGGCCAGGCAGGACGCCAGCACCCGGCGCCAGCGGGGATCGAGGTCGAGGCCGGCGTCGGTGGCGGTGCGCACGGCCCGGGTCAGCAGCGCCACCGCCGTCTCCGGGGTGGCGCGGCGGGCGGCCTCGACCCCGGCGGCGGCGCAGGCGGCCACGACGTCGCCGGGGGCCACCGCCTCCCCGGCGCGCAGGTGCTGGTGGGCGCAGGCGAACAGGGCGTCGCGGTCGGGGACGGCGGCCCCGGCGCGGGCCCCGGCCCGGGTGTCCTCGCGCAGGACCCCGGCCAGCCGGGCGTGCAGCCCCCGCCGCTCGTCCTCGCGCACCCCCTCCAGGACCGCGTCCACGACCTGCTGGTGCCAGAACTCGTGCCGCCCGTGCGGCAGCGGGCGCAGCAGCCGGGCCGCGACCCCGGCGGCCAGGCCGGCGTGCACCGCGTCGGCGTCCAGCTGCGGCGACGCGGCCCGCCGCACGAGGTCGTCGGGGACCGAGCGCCCGCAGGCCGCGGCCAGCCGCAGGACGTCGCGGTGCGCCGCCGGCAGCTCGTCGACGCGGTGCAGCAGCGCGTTGAGCAGGCGCGGGGCGACCGGGACCGCCTCCAGGGCGGCGTGCTCCAGGCGCCAGTGCCCCCAGTCCGGCAGCAGGCCGCCCTCGTCCAGCAGCGTCGTCAGCAGCGCCAGCAGGGCGCCGGGGTTGCCCGCGGCGCGCGAGACGAGGGCGGTGGCCACCGAGTCGGTGACGACCGCCCCGGGCAGCCGCCGGCGCACGACCGCGCGGGCCGCGGCGTCCGAGAGCGGGGGCACCTCCAGCACCAGGGCGCGGTCGGTGTCGAAGCCGGGGACGGCCCCCGGGTCGTCCTCGCCCGAGCGCACCCGGTCGACGAGGACGACCAGCAGCGGCAGGTCCGAGCACTCCCCGGCGACCCAGCGCAGCACCCCCAGCGTGGAGACGTCGGCGTGCTCGGTGTCGTCGAGCACGACGAGCAGCGGCCCCGTGCGCGCGGCGTGGTGCAGCAGCTCCTCGGCCAGGGCCTGCGGACGGGGCTCGTCCTCGGCCCCGGCCTGCGGACCCCCGTCCGCGCTCGACAGGCCCGCGCTCGACAGGCCCGCGACCGCCATCGCCCGGCGCAACGCGCTGAGCGGGGAGCTCGGGGACGTGGTGGTGTCGAGCACGACGGCCGACCCGCCGTGGGCCGAGACCTTGCGCCGCAACCGGTCGACGAGCACCGAGCGACCGGAGCCGGCCGCCCCGCGCACGAGGACGAGCCCACCGGAACCGGCCCGGGCCGCGTCCCAGGCCGACTCCAGCAGTGCCGTCTGCCGGCCGCGTTCGAGCAGCGGCCCGTCGGCCGGGCTGGTCCAGCTGCGCCGCCCCAGGACGACGTCGGGTGCGGTGGCGGCCGCGATCCGGGCGAGCTCGTCGGCGACCGCCCCGGCGTCACCGGGGCGGTCCTGCGGGTCGCGGGCCAGCAGCCGGCGCAGCAGCACCGCCAGCGCCCGCGGCACGTCCGGGCCCAGGACGTCGGTGTCCAGGGGTTCCAGCCGCGCCAGGCGGCGCCGCACCTGGGCCGGGTCCGAGCCCTCCACGGGGGTGCGCCCGGTGAGGCACTCCAGGAGCACCGCCCCCACGGAGTACAGGTCCGAGCGGTGGTCGACCGGGCTGCGCACGACCCCGGCCTGCTCCGGTGAGCGGTACAGCAGGGCGCCCGCCTCGGCGTCGGAGGCGTCGACCGTGGCGCCGCCGCCGGGGACGGAGCCGCCGCCGGTCGACAGGTGGGCCACGCCCAGGTCGACCAGCACGCCCCGGCCGGTGCGCGTGAGCAGGACGTTGGCCGGTTTGACGTCGCGGTGGACCAGCCCGGTCACGTGCAGGGCGTGCAGGGCGTCGCACACGTCCACGAGCAGGCGCAGCGTCGTGGGCACCGGCAGCAGCCCCGAGGGCAGGCCGCCCGGGTCCCCACCGGTGCCGGCGGCCGCCAGCGGCGGGGAGTGCAGCAGGTCCGCCAGCGAGGTGCCGTCGTGGGCGTCCATGACCAGGGCGAGACGGCCCTCGACCTCGGTCACGGCGTGCACCCGGGTCAGCCCGGGGTGGTGGACGCTGGCCAGCAGGGCCGCCTCCCGGCGCAGGGTGCGGTCGGCGTCGGTGCCCTCCCCGGCCCCACCGTCCCCGCCGGTGCCCGGTCGCTGCCGCTTCAGGGCGTACTCGCGCTCGCCGCGCACCGCCAGGTGCACGACCGACCCCGCGCCCCGGCCCAGTTCGCGCAGCACGGTCCACGGGGGGTGCGGGGCCTGCAGGGCGTCCGGGGTGGGGGCGGGCGCCGGTGCGGGCACGGCCGGCGGGCCGGGCGTGGCGGGGCCGCGGGGGGAGGGAGCCGTCGCCCCGCGATCGCGGGGCCGGGTGGAGCCCGCTTCGCCCATGAAGAGCCGCTCCCTCGTCGTCGACCGGTCGACGGTCACACTAGGGCATCACCCGTGGACGGCGAGTGCAGCCGATCATGGCGCCGCGGCCTCGTCCCGGGGACTGCGCCGGGCCGCGAGCAGCCGCCGGAAGGACTGCAGCCGAGCCGGTCCGGCCGCCCCGGCCCGCCCCTGCCCGACCCAGTCGTCCAGGGCGCAGTCCGGTTCGTCGTGGGTGCAGCCGCGGGGGCACCCGGCCTCCCCGGGCAGCAGGTCCGGGAAGGCGCGCAGCACCGACTCCGGCGCCACGTGCGCCAGCCCGAACGAGCGCACGCCCGGGGTGTCGATCACCCAGCCCCCGCCGGGCAGCTCCAGCGCCGCCATCGACGTCGACGTGTGCCGGCCCCGGCCGGTGACCGCGTTGACGTGACCGGTGGCCCGGGCCGCGTCCGGCACCAGCGCGTTGACGAGGGTCGACTTGCCGACCCCGGAGTGCCCCACCAGCACGCTGATCCGGCCCGCCAGGCGCTCGCGGACGGCGTCCAGCCCCTCCAGCCCCCCCTGCCCGTCGGCTCCGCGGGAGGTGACGACGGCGTCCAGGCCCAGGGGTGCCCACGTGTCCAGCACCTCCGAGGCCGGCCGCAGGTCGCCCTTGGTCAGGCACAGCAGCGGGGTCATCCCGGCGTCGTAGGCCGCCACCAGGCAGCGGTCCACCAGCCGCGAGCGCGGTTCGGGGTCGGCCACGGCCGCCACGACGACGAGCTGGTCGGCGTTCGCCACCACCACGCGCTCGATCGGGTCGGTGTCGTCGGCCGAGCGCCGCAGCGACGTGCGGCGCTCCTCGATGCGCACGATGCGGGCCAGGGTGTCCACGGCGCCGGAGACGTCCCCGACCAGGCCGACGCGGTCACCGACCACGACGCCCTGGCGGCCCAGCTCCCGGGCGCGCATGGCCGTCACGGCGCGAGCCTCGGCGGTGCCCTCCCCGACCAGGACGGTGGACCGGCCCCGGTCCACGGCCACGACGAACCCCGCGACCGCGTCGGCGTGCGCGGGCCGGTCCTTGGTGCGCGGGCGCGAGCCCCGGCGGTTGGGCCGGACCCGCACGTCGTCCTCGTCGAACCGGCCCACCGGTCCGCGCTGGCGCGGGCTCAGGCTCCGACCCCCGCCAGCATGGCCGCCCACATCCCGGGGAAGTCCGGCAGCGTCTTGCCGGTCGTGGCGATGTCCTCGACCAGGACCCCCTCCACGGCCAGGCCCAGCACGGCCCCGGCCGTGGCCATCCGGTGGTCGGCGTAGCTGCGGAACACCCCGCCGTGCAGCGCCGCCGGGTGCACCAGCAGACCGTCGTCCGTCTCCTCGGCCCGCCCGCCCAGCGCGTTGACCTCGGTCACCAGGGCCGCGAGCCGGTCGGTCTCGTGCCCGCGCAGGTGCGCGATGCCGCGCAGCCGGGTGGGGGAGCTGGCCAGGGCCGCCAGCGCGGTGATCACCGGGGTCAGCTCCCCGGCCTCGTGCAGGTCCAGGTCCACCCCGTACAGCTCCCCGGTGCCCTCCACGAGCAGGCCGTCGCGGTCGAGGGTGACCTCGGCGCCCATCTGGTCCAGCACGTCGCGCAGCACGTCACCGGCCTGCGTCGTCGCCTGCGGCCAGCCCGGGACGCGGACCCGGCCCCCGACCGCGGCGGCGGCGGCCAGGAAGGGACCGGCGTTGGACAGGTCCGGCTCGACCTGGACGTCCAGGGCGCTGATCTGCCCGGCCTCCACGAACCAGCGGCCCGGGGTGGCGTCGTCCACGACGACCCCGGCGTCACGCAGCACCTCCACGGTCATCCGGATGTGCGGCAGGCTCGGGACGGGCGGGCCCTCGTGCACGACCTCCAGCCCCTCGCGCGTGCGGGCACCCACGAGCAGCAGCGCCGAGACGAACTGGCTGGAGGCCGAGGCGTCGATGCGGACCGTGCCGCCGCGCAGCCCGTCGGCCGGGCCGTGGACGGTGAAGGGCAGCATCCCGCGGCCACCGTCCTGGACCTGCGCGCCGAGCTGGCGGACGGCGTCCACGACGGCCCCCATCGGGCGCTCGCGGGCCCGCTCGTCGCCGTCGAACTCCACCGGGGAGGGGGCCAGGGCGGCCACGGGCGGCAGGAAGCGCATGACGGTGCCGGCCAGGCCGCACTCGACGCGGGTGCCACCGGTGACGGGTCCGGGGCGGACGACCCAGTCGTTCTCGTCCAGCCGCTCACCGCGGTGCCCGCCGGTGGACACGTCGGCCCCGAGCCGGCGCAGCGCCTCGGCCATGAGGGTCGTGTCCCGCGAGACGAGCGGGTCGCGCAGGATCGAGGGCCGGTCGGCCAGGGCGGCGACGACGAGGTAGCGGTTCGTCAGCGACTTCGAGCCGGGTACCGCCACCACGGCGTCCAGGGGACCGGCCGCGGTGGGCGCCGCCCACAGCGTGCCGTCCGCGGGGACCTGCGCGGGGACCTGCGCGGGGGCCTGCGCGGCGGCGCCGGCCCCCGCGGTCGGTCTCGAGGGTCTGCTGGACGGATCGCTCGATGTCACGGGGGCATCCTCGCAGCCGCGTCGGACACGCGGCGAGCCCCGCGCCGCGCACCCGGGGGGGGCGCGGCGCGGGGCTCGTCCACGGCTCGGGTCAGGTCCCGGGTCAGGGCCGGGTCAGGAGATGCGGGCCGCCGCGAGCTGGACGTCCTTCTTGCCGAGCTCGGCGGCGTGGACGGCCTCGCGGGCGGCCAGGCGGGCCATGCGCTGCGCGTCGCGGCCGGCGCGCTTGCCGCGCCACAGGGCCCCGGGCTTGCCGGCGGTGTCGGCCGCGGCCAGCAGCGCCGCCCCGAGGAGGCCGACGTCGACGAGGAAGTCGTGCAGGACCTCCTTGCGCACCGCCGCGTCCTTCTCCGACCAGAACGGGTGGTTCACCGCCGCGCTGGGGGCCGCGGTCGCCGCCAGCACGGTGGCCGACAGGCGCGGGGCCTTGCCCAGCGCGAACAGCACCCCCGCCCCGGCCATGGCGGCCCCGTTGACCCGGACCAGCAGGACCGGGTCGTCCGGCAGGCGCAGCGGACCGGCCGCGCGGTGCACCAGCGGCTCGGCCGAGGGGGCGAGGTCGCCGGCGTGCCGGAGCTGGTCGATGCCGTTCTTGATGAAGATCGCCGCCAGCATCGGTCGGGCCAGTCGTCGCACCACAGTCATGGGAGTTGCCTACCGCAAAGCCGTGATCACCGCGACCGCGGGTGCACGCCGGGGTGGTGCCGGGGGTGGTGCCGGGGGTGGTGTGGGGGGCGGGTGTCGGGGGCGGGTGCCACAGTGCTCCCCATGTGCGGTCGCTACGCCTTGAGGAGAGACCTCGACGACCTCGTCGAGGAGTTCGAGGTCGACGAGAACACGCTCACCGGACCCGACGCGGACGTGACGCTGTCCACCAACGTCGCCCCCACGACGACCCCGCCGGTCGTCCTGGAACGCTTCCGCAGGGACGACCCCGACGCCCCGCCGTCGCGCTCGCTGCGGGCGCTGCGCTGGGGGCTGGTCCCGAGCTGGTCCAAGGACGCCTCGGGCGCGGCGCGGATGGTCAACGCGCGCGCCGAGACGCTGCTGGACAAGCCGGCCTTCGCCAAGGCCGCGCTCGCCCGGCGCTGCCTGGTCCCGGTCGACGCCTGGTACGAGTGGCAGACGAGCGCGAGCGCGACCGAGGGCGGCAAGCCCCGCAAGCAGCCGTTCGCGGTCGCCGCCGCCGACTCCTCGGTGCTCTCACTGGCCGGGGTCTACGAGTTCTGGAAGGACCCGGCCGCGGCCGAGGACGACCCCGCGCGCTGGCTCGTCTCCTTCGCCGTGGTCACCACGGCCGCCGAGGAGGGGCTGGACCGCCTGCACGAGCGGATGCCGCTCGTGGTGCCGCGGGACCTGCGCGACGCCTGGCTGGACCCCTCCCTCGACGACGCCGAGGACGTGCGCTCGCTGCTGGACGCGGTGCCGCGTGACCTCTTCCTCGGCGGCACCCTGACCGCGCACCCCGTCTCCCGGCGCGTGGGCGACGTGCGCAACACCGGTGCGGACCTGCTGGACCCGGTGCCCCCGGCCGAGCTCGACGGCGTCGTGGACCTGCGCACGGGGGAGCTGCTGGGCGCCTGACCCCGGTCCCGGCCCGCACCCGGAATGGTGCCGCCGGTGGCGGCGTTGTCGGGGGCATGCCGTTCGCCCCACCTCTCGAACCAGCCCGCGAGTCCGCGCGCCGGGTCGAGCCGCGCACCTCCTCGCGGGGTCCGCTCGGCCCGCCCGGTCGGCGTCCGGACGGCCGGGGACCGCGCGGGGGCGGGGCCCGCCGCCAGGGCCTAGGCTCGACCGCGATGACCGAACAGACCGCGCGGGTCCCCGCCGAGGACCCGGCCCAGATCCTGGCGCAGGAGACGGCCGATGAGCGCGCCGCGCGCTTCGAGCGCGACGCCCTGCCGTTCCTGGACCAGCTCTACTCCGCCGCCCTGCGCATGACGCGCAACCCCGCCGACGCCGAGGACCTCGTCCAGGACGCGTTCGCGAAGGCGTACGGAGCGTTCCACCAGTTCACGCCGGGGACGAACCTCAAGGCGTGGCTGTACCGCATCCTGACGAACACGTACATCAACACGTACCGCAAGAAGCAGCGCGAACCGCAGCAGTCGCACTCGGACGAGATCGAGGACTGGCAGCTGGCGCGCGCGGAGTCGCACTCCTCCCGCGGGTTGCGCTCGGCCGAGACCGAGGCGCTGGACCACCTGCCGGACTCGGACGTGAAGCGGGCCCTGCAGCAGGTGCCCGAGGACTTCCGCCTCGCGGTGTACCTCGCCGACGTCGAGGGGTTCGCGTACAAGGAGATCGCCGAGATCATGGGCACGCCCATCGGGACGGTGATGTCCCGGTTGCACCGCGGCCGTCGGCAGCTGCGCGAACTGCTGCGCGACTACGCGGTGGACCGGGGTGTCTCGGGGGCCGCGCCCACGCAGGAGGGAGCGTCGTGAGCACCCCGGGAAGCACCCCCGACGGCACCGACCCCGTCGCCGCGTCCCACGCGGCCCAGTTGTCGCACTGCCAGGAGGTCCTGGACCGCGCCTTCGAGTACCTCGACGGCGAGATGGCCGACCTGGACTGCGAGAAGCTGCGCTCGCACCTGGAGGAGTGCGCGAGCTGCCTGGCGCAGCTGGCCGAGGACGAGCAGCTGAAGCAGGTCATCCGGGACGGCTGCCCGTGCGAGGAGGCCCCGCAGACGCTGCGGGCCCGCATCCTCGTCTCGATCACCGAGGTGAGCACCACGACGGTGAGCGGCACGCCGTTGCGCTGAGCGTCGCGCCGAGCCGCACCACCCGTGACGCACGAGGGCCCCGGATCCGCTGGATCCGGGGCCCTCGTCGTCTCGTGCGCGCGCTCAGGCGTTGGGGCGCTTGCCGTGGTTCGCGGCGTTGCCCTTGCGCGAGCGGCGCTTGCGGCCTCGCTTGCTCATGGCGGTCCTCCTCGTCGTGCGCTCTCGAACGGTCCGTGCAGGGGTGTCGCGGTCGTGCTGCGGTGGTGCTGCTGCGGCAGCCCTGCGCCGCCGACCATCGTCCCACGGGGTGAGGGGTGCTCAAGGTCGCCCCGGCCCGTCCCGATGCCGCAACGGTGACGATCACGCAGGGGACCGAGGAGTCGCGGGGCGCCGGGCACGTGGCCGCCCCCGCCGAACCGATCATCACGCCCTACCTGCGGGCGCTGGTGGACCTGCGCGGGTCAGACCTGCACTGCAAGGCGGGGTCCCCGCCGCGCATCCGGATCGACGGCCGGCTGCGCTCGCTGCAGGCCCCGCCGCTGACGCCGGAGGCCACCGAGCGGATGCTCGAGCAGATCCTGCGCGCCGACCTCGTGGAGGAGTTCGCCCGCACCAACGAGGCCGACTTCGCCTACAGCCTCCCGCACGGGGCGGGCCGCTTCCGCGTCAACGCCTTCCGCCAGCGCGGGTCGGTCGGCCTGGTGCTGCGCCGGGTGGCCGCCCAGGCCGTCCCGCTGGCCGGTCTGGGGGTCCCGCCGGTCATCGAGCAGCTCGCGCTGGAGCACCGCGGGCTGCTGCTGGTCACGGGCCCGACGGGGTCGGGCAAGACGACGACGCTGGCCGGGATGATCGACCACATCAACTCCGTGCGCGAGAGCCACATCGTCACGATCGAGGACCCCATCGAGGTCCTGCACACCGACAACCGCTCCATGATCAGCCAGCGCGAGGTGCGGCTGGACACCGCCGACTTCACCACGGCGCTGCGCGCGGCCATGCGCCAGGACCCCGACGTCATCCTCGTCGGGGAGATGCGCGACCAGGAGACGGTGAAGGCGGCGCTGTCGGCGGCCGAGACCGGTCACTTCGTCATGTCGACGCTGCACACGATCGACGCGGCCGAGACGATCTCGCGCATCATCGACTTCTTCCCCCCGCACGAGCAGAAGCAGGTCCGCCTCGCCCTGGCCGGTTCCCTGCGCGGCATCGTCTGCCAGCGCCTCGTCCCGCGCGCCGACGGCGCCGGGCGCTGCGTGGTCATGGAGATCTGCATCAACACCGGCCGCATCGCCGACGCGATCGCCGACCCGGACAAGACGAACCTCATCACCGACCTCATCAAGGAGGGCCAGTACTACGCGATGCAGACGTTCGACCAGCACCTCGTGGCGCTGGTCCGCGACGGGATCGTCACCCTGGAGGACGCCCAGGGCGCAGCCTCCAGCCCGCACGACCTGTCCGTGGAGCTGCGTCGCCTGGGGATCCTGGCCTGAGGTCCGGCCCGCCCGGCTCCGCGCGGGGGGCGCTGGCAGACTGCGGGCATGGCGACCCGCGGTGACCTGCACGACGTGGCGCCGGTGCGGTCGCTGCCGGCCGGCGCATGACGTTCCTGCGCCGCCTGTTCGCCGACGTCCACTCCCGCCTGCAGGGCCACGACCTGTTCCTCGTCTCGGCGGGGGTGACGTTCTACGCCGCGATCGCGCTGGTGCCCTCCCTCGTCGTGGTGGTGCGGTTGCTGGCCGCGGTGATCGGCCCCGAGCAGGTGCTGCGGCTGGCCGACGCCGTGGGCAGCGCGCTGCCGGGCGCGCAGGGCGCCGGTGACGTCGTGCGCGACCTGGCCGCGACCGCCGTGGACGTGGGGTGGCTCGCCGCCGTCGTCGCCCTCGTCCCGGCCACCGTGTACGGGGAGGGGTTGCGCCGGGGGTTCGCCCGCATCAGCGTGCGCCACCCCGACCCCGCGCCCGCCGCGGTGCAGGGCCGGACCGGGGCCTGGGCGGTGCGCGCGCGGGCGCTGCCCCTGCTGCTGCTGGCCCCCGCGGGGTTCCTCGCGGTGCTGGAGGTCGCCCCGTTCCTGGTGCGGCTGTTCGGCTCCGGCACCTTCGGCAGTTCGGCCCTGGCCGTCTACGTCGCCCTCAACGTCGACTGGCTCGTGGTCTCACCCGTGCTCGTCTACGTCTACAAGGTGCTGGGGCCGGTGCGGACCGGCTGGTGGGCGGCGTTGTGGGGCGCCTACGCCACGGGCGCGTTCGTGTCCGGTTTCCTCCAGGGGTTCGTGCTGTTCCTCGCGATCCCCGTCGACCTCGGCGCCCCCTTCGGCGGGTACACCCAGGTCGGTGGGGCCGTCGCGGTCTGCCTGTGGCTGTGGGTGTTCACGGCGCTGACGGTGTACGGGTACGCGGTGACGCTGGAACTCCAGCGCCACCGCGACCGCCGGCTCAGCCGGGTGTGAACGCCCCGCCCGGTCCCACGGCTGCACCCACGGCTGCACCCACGGGGACCGGCGGTGGGACCGGGCGTGGGTGCAGCCGTGGGTGCCCGTTCCACGTCGCCCGGGCGACGTCGCGGGGACACCCGCACCTCAGCCCACGTGGTGACACCCGTGGGTGCCCCCAGCACGTCGTGGTGGTGGCACCGGTGCCCCCGGGACGTGCCGTCCCCGGGGGTGCGCGGCCACCCGAGCCGCCCACCCCGGCCCGTAGGCTGCCCCCGTGACCGCGCACGTGCAGGGCCTGTTCGTCTTCCCCGTCAAGGGGATGAGCGCGCAGCCGCTGGAGCGGGTCACGCTCACCGCCGGTCGCGGCGTCCCGCACGACCGGACGCTCGCGCTGGCCCGGCCCGGCGGGGCGTACGAGCCGGGCATGCGGCACGGCATCTCCAAGCGGGAGTTCTTCGTCCTCGTCGCCGAGGAACGGCTCGCGGCCCTCACGACGCACCTGGACACCGCGACGGGGGAGTTCACCGTCGACGTCCGCGGGCACCGGGTCCTGACCGCCGACCTCGGCACCGACGACGGGCTCGCGCAGCTCCGCGCGTTCTACGCGCGCGTCCTGGACCTCCCGCCGGGCACCGAACCCGTGGTCGCCCGCGACGACGGGCGCCGGTTCACCGACACCGCCCACGCCTCCGACGAGGCGATGGAACTCGTCTCCGTCCTCAACCTCGCCTCGGTGCGCGACCTCGCGCGGCGCACGGGCAGCGAGCTCGCCCCGGGCCGGTTCCGGGCCAACGTCCACCTCGACGGCCTGCCGGCGTGGGCCGAGCGGGACCTGGTGGGGGAGGAGTTCTCCCTCGGCGGGGTGCGCGTGCGCGGGGTGCACCCCACCGTCCGGTGCGCCGCGACGGAGGTCGACCCGGCCACCGGACGGCGCGACCTGCCGGTGCCGCGACTGCTCTCGCGCACGTACGGCCACGACGTCATGGGGTTCTACGTCGAGGTCGTCGGCGGTGGCGAGCTCGCGGTGGGGGACCCCGTCCGGGAGGTCGTCGGTGCCTGAGACCCAGCCGGACCCGATGCGCCTGCTCGTCGCGGACAAGACCGACCTCACCGACGCCGTCGCGCGCTTCGTCCTGCGCGACCCCGACGGCGCCCCGCTGCCGGCCTACCGCGGCGGGGCCCACGTCACGATCACGACCCCCTCGGGGGAGCGGCGCAGCTACAGCCTGGTCGAACCCGGTGGCCGCCGGCCGGTCGAGTACGTCGTGTGCGTGCGCCGCGACCCCGGCGGGCGGGGCGGGTCGGTGAGCCTGCACGACGACGTCGGCCCGGGCGACACGCTGGAGGTCACCTGGCCGGCGAACGGGTTCTCCCTCAAGCGCGCCAGGCGCTACCTGTTCATCGCCGGCGGCATCGGCATCACCCCGGTCCGGGCGCTCGTCGCCGAGGCGCGGGCCCGCGGCGGTGCGGACGTCCAGCTCCTCTACCTGACCCGCGACCGCGCCGGCACCGTCTTCCGGGAGGAGTTCGAGCAGGACGGGACGCTGCTGCACCACAGCGCCGAGCGCGGCCGACTGGACCTGTGGCCGTTCCTGGAGCACCCCGACGACGACACCCGCGTGTACTGCTGCGGGCCCACCGCCCTCGTCGAGGAGGTGCTGGCGCTGACGGCGCACTGGCGGCCCAGCCGCGTGCACGTCGAGGACTTCGCCGGTGTGGACCCCCTGGGCGGGCGACGGACCCCGTTCACCGTCGTCTGGGCCCCCACGGGGGCACGGGTCGAGGTCCCGGCCGACCGGACGATGCTCGCCGCGCTGCGCGAGGCCGGGATCGCCGTGGACGCCTCGTGCCACTCCGGGACGTGCGGCACCTGCCGGCTGCGGCTGCTGGCCGGCGCGGCCGACCACCGCGACCTCGTCCTGACCGCCGAGCAGCGCGCCGGGCACGTCATGCCCTGCGTCTCGCGGGCCCTGGACGAGGAGCTGACGGTCGGGCCCTAGCCAGCGCCCCGGACCGGTGGGACGCTGCGGAGCGTGGACACGTTCACCACCGACCGCATCGGCGGGCTCGCCGTGCGGCGCAGCGGGACCGGCGAACCCGTGCTGGCCCTCCACGGCTCCGGCGGGGGTCTGCAGACCCTGGCGCCCCTCGCGGCCCACCTGGGTGGTTTCGAGGTGTGGCGCTTCGCCCGCCGCGGCTACCCGCCGAGCCCGAACGGTTTCGGCCGCAAGAGCTTCGCGGCCGAAGTGCGGGACGTGCGGGCGCTGCTGGAGACCGTGCGCGCCGTGACCGAGTCCGACGTGCACCTGCTCGGCGTCGGCTACGGCGCGACGCTGGCGCTGCACACCGCGCTGGCCGAACCGGCCGGGATCCGCTCCCTGGCCCTCGTCGAACCGCCGCTGCTGCTGGCCGGCCCGCGCGTGGAGGACGTCCTGGCCCGGTACCGCAGGCTCCTGGAGGGCGGTGAGCACCGCGCGGCGGCGGACCTGCTGGCCCGGGAGGTCTCGCGGGTGCCCGAAGCGCTGCTGGCCGCGCTGTCCACGCTCGCCGGTCCCGACCTGCACCCGGGCCCGCTGGAGGCGGCCCGGCTGGCCGAGGGCTGGACGCACGACCTGGAAGCCCTCGCCGGCGACGACCTCGACGTGACGCGCTGGTCGGGGTTGCGCCCGGAGCTGCCGGTGCTGCTGGCGCAGGGCGCCGACAGCGCCGACCCGCTGCCGGCGGGGATGGACGCCCTGGCGGCGGCCCTCCCGCACGCCCGGCGGGTCGTGTGGGAGGGCCAGTCGCACCTGGCGGCCAGCGCGGCCCCCGACGTCGTCGCGGCGAGCCTGCGGGAGTTCTGGCCGTCCTAGACCGAGTCCGGGGCCGAGTCCTGGGCCGACCCCTCGTGCAGCATCCGGGCCAGGAACGTCCGGGTGCGTTCCTCGCGCGGGTTCCCGATGACGTCGCCCGGGGCGCCGTACTCCACGACGACCCCGCCGTCCATGAAGACGACCTGGTCGGCCACGTCCCGCGCGAACGCCACCTCGTGCGTCACCACGACCATCGTCGTGCCGTCGGCGGCCAGTTCGCGCATGACGGTCAGCACCTCGCCCACGAGTTCGGGGTCCAGCGCCGAGGTGGGTTCGTCGAAGAGCATGAGCTTGGGCTGCATGGCCAGCGCCCGCGCGATCGCCACGCGCTGCTGCTGGCCGCCGGACAACTGGGCGGGGTAGTTCTGCGCCCGGTCGGCCAGCCCCACGCGCTCCAGCAGCTCGTGCGCGCGGGCGTGCGCCTGCGCCTTCGCCACGCCCCGGACCCGGATCGGGGCCTCGACGACGTTCTCCAGTGCGTTCAGGTGCGGGAACAGGTTGAACCGCTGGAACACCATGCCGATGTCCCGGCGCTGCCGGGCGATCTCGGTGTCGTTCAGCCGGTGCAGCCGCCCCTTCCGCTCGGCCAGCCCCACGAGGTCGCCGTCGACCCAGATCCGGCCGGCGTCGATGCGTTCCAGGGAGTTGATGCAGCGCAGGAACGTCGTCTTGCCCGACCCCGACGGCCCGAGCAGGCAGACGACCTGCCCGGCGTGGACGTCCAGGTCGATGCCCCGCAGGACCTCGACGTGGCCGAAGCTCTTGTGGACGTTCCGGGCCTTCACCAACGGCCGGTCCAGCGGCTGGCTCACTTGGCACCCCCCGGGCCCAGGGAGACCCCGGCGGCCGCGGGTCGCCGGGCGGGGGTCCCGCCGTACCCGCGGCTGAACCGCTTCTCCAGGAAGTGCTGCCCCACCATGAGGATCGAGGTCGCGATGAGGTAGTAGAGGACGGCGGCCATGTTCCCGGCCATCACCTGGTAGGTCGTGTTCTTGATCTGGCTGACCCGGAAGAACAGCTCGGTCGCCACGGGGATCGCCGCGAGCAGCGAGGTGTCCTTGAGCATGGCGATGACCTCGTTGCCCGTGGGCGGCACGATGACGCGCATCGCCTGCGGCAGCACGATGCGGCGCATGGCCAGGCGCTTGGACATCCCCAGGGCCTCGGCGGCCTCGTGCTGGCCCCTGTCGACGCTCAGCAACCCCGCGCGGGCGATCTCGGCCATGTACGCGGCCTCGGACACCCCCAGCCCGACGATGCCGCCGAACACGCCGCCGAACAGCGCGAACAGGCTCTGCTGCGAGATCGTCAGCAGCCGCAGGTCCGGCGTCCCGAACCACTGCTGCAGCAGGAAGTCGAACGGCACCCCGATCGACAGGCCCGTCGCGAACAACGCGCCCAGGCCGCCGGTGATGGACAGCAGCACGTAGCGCGGGATCGCGCGGAAGAACCACGTGAACGTCCACGCCGTCCCGGCCAGGACCCGGTTGTCCGACAGGCGCAGGACGGCCAGCAGCACCCCGCCGGTGATCCCGATGACCATGGCGCAGACCGTCGTGAACAGCGTCCCGACGAGCAGCCCGCGGATGACGATGGTCTGGTTCATCACCTCCAGGGTGAAGGGCCAGTCGAACGCCGGGTTCGTCACCAGCAGGTGCACCAGCATGAGCGCGAGCACCGCGATGACGGCCACGGTCACCCACCGCCACGGGTGGCGCACCTCGACGGCGTCGATGCGTCCGGGACGTTCCTCCTCGTCCCGGACGCCGGAGGTGCCCGGCGCCTCCGGGGTGCTCACGAGACGGCGGGGTTGACCGGGAACTCGGTGACGGCCCCGTTCTCCCCGCCCCACGGCGTCAGCGCGGCCTCGTAGGACCCGTCCTCCGCGATCTCCGCCAGGGCGGTCGAGATGGCCTGCGCGGCGTCGGTCTCGGCCTTCGGGACGACGATGCCGTAGGGGGCCGAGTCGTAGACGTCACCGGCGAGCTCGAGCTGGTCGCCGGTCTGCTCCACGGCGTACGCGGCGACGGGGGAGTCGGCGAGCATGGCCTTGGCGCGGCCCTGGACGACGGCGGCGGTGGCGTCCTCCTGGGAGTCGAAGGACAGCACCTGGATCTCCGGCTCGCCGGCGGACGTGCACGCCTCCTGGCGCGCGGGCAGGTCGTCGTCGGACTGGGTGGTGCCGGTCTGGACCGAGACGGTCTGCCCGCAGGCGTTGTCGGGGTCGATGCCCTCGGGGTTGCCCTTCGCCACGACCCACTGGGTGCCGGCGTTGTAGTACTGGACCATGTTCACCTGCTCCAGCCGTTCGGGCGTGATGGTGAACGAGGAGATCGCCGCGTCGTAGCGGTTGCCCGTGACGCCGGTGAGCAGGGAGTCGAAGCTGGCGTTGGAGTACTCCACCTCCACGCCGAGCTTGGCGGCCACGGCGTTCATGACGTCGATGTCCATGCCCTTGATCGTCGTCCCCTCGAGGAACTCGTTGGGGGCGTACTCGGCGTTCGTGCCCACGCGCAGGACACCGCTGTCCTGGACCGACTGCGGCAGCATCGCCGTCAGCGCGGGGTCGGCGCTGCCCGTGGGAGCCGGGGCGGAGGTGGTGGAGGAGCCGGAGCCGGAGCCCCCGGACAGGGAGTCGGAGCCGCAGCCGGCGGCGGTCAGGCCGACCGCGGCGAGGGCGCCGACGGTGACCAGCAGGGAACGGCGGGCGGTGGAACGAACGGGCACGGGTACCTCCGGTGACGGGTGTCGAGCGAGCACAGTGTGGACCAGGTGAACGCCCGCAGGTGCGATCCGCCGGACCCGGCCCCGGTTCGTAACGCACTCGTCACACGCGGACCGCCCGCGACCGGGGTCCGCGGGACCGCTCCTCCTCGAGCGGCGCCGCGAGAACCCCGGGGCCGGGCCTCAGAAGCTGTCCTCAAAGGGTTGAGGGGGCCGAGCGGGTCAACCGCCGCAGCATCACCCGGCTGTAAGCGATCTGCACCATCGCCACCGCCGAGGCCACCGTCCGCTCGTAATCCCGAGCCAG